>JAEZZV010000123.1 GCA_023418375.1 Actinomycetes bacterium
ACGTTGATCTTCAGCGTGTCGATGCCGGTGCCGCCATCGATGCGGAAGAAGCTGGCGTCGGCCACCGTGATCACGTCTTTGCCCGCACCGCCGTAGATGACGTCCGCACCGCCATCGCCAGTCAGCGTGTCGTTGCCGGCATTGCCGATCAGACGGTCAGCGACCGAGGCTCCCTTGTCCGCCACCAGCGTCCCGCCGGTGGTCGTCGTCACATGCTGCGTAAAGATCGTGCCGGCCGACAGGGCGTTGCTGCCGTAGAAGACCTTGGCAATGCCGGTGCCATTGTCGTAGCTCTGCGAGTAGCCGAGGTCGTCGAAGCCATCGCCATCCACGTCACCCAGGCTGTTGAACTCACCCGCGCCGGCGCCGAGCAGCTGGATGCCGTAGTCCTGGATGTTGATCAGGTTCAGGTCCTTCCAGCCGTTGGCGCGCCCGAAAATCAGGTAGGCGGAACCCGACGAGCCGGACGAGCCATTGATGTTGCCCTCGGCATCACCGGGTGCCGTCAGCACGAAGTCGGTGTAGCCGTCGCCGTTCATGTCGCCGGCAGCCGAGATCCGCGCACCCGCGTTGTCGAAGTCGACCGCGCCAGTGATCTTGAAGCCGCGACCAGAGGCCGCCAGATTACCAAGGCTGAGATCGGTGTTCCAGCCCGTTGCCGAACCGAACAGCACGTAGGCCGCCCCGTCCTCCTTCAGGATGTGGTTGGCCGATCCGTCCGACGAGAACAGCACGTCGGCATAGCCGTCGCCGTTGATGTCGCCGATGCCCTTGACGTACTGGCCGGTCCAGCTGTTGGCCACGTCTGCGGAGAGCTTGACGATACCTGGCGCGGATCCGGTTTGCGCTGCCGTGCCGCTGATCGTTGTATTGGTCCAGCCGCTACCCGCCGTACCCGACTTGCCAAATACTAGGTAGTGAACGCCTGCACTTGCAGCCGTACCGGTGGCGGTGAAGTTCCCGATGATGAAGTCGTTCAGGCCGTCACCATTGACATCGCCGACGCCGGCAATCGAATTGATGCCGCTCGATAGCGTGAAAGTCACGTCGCCGTTCAACGTGTTTGCGCTCTGCGACAGGCCCGTCAGGCCAGCCGCACGGCCGAACTCGAGCTTGGTGCTGGTATCCCAGTTGCCGCTCCAGTTCGAACCACTGGTTCCGGTCAGGAAGTCATCGTAGCCGTCGCCGTTGACGTCGCCCACGCTGACCTGTGTGTAGCGACCGGCAAGATTACCCGCGTCTCCCGTGAACACGCCGTCCGCCAAGCTTGACGATGTCGTCCAGGTGTACACGGTGTTGGCCACGCTGGACGCGGTACCACGGTTCGGTACAGCATCGATCGTGGTCGGCAGGTTCGGCGTCGCAACGTTGTCCGAGCTGTAGCTCGACGTCGAGACGTTTCCGCTCGTACCGTTCACCAGCGAGACGTTGCCGCCCTTGAACAGGTACATGCGCCCCTGATAGGAGAACGACCAGCCATCTGAGCTCCAGTCTGGCGAGTTGGTGTTTGTGTAGTACCGGCCAGTGGCATCCACGCCCAGCGACGAAACCTGGCCACCTTCGTCGAAGGTGTAAGTCGCGCTGTAGTCGCTGGCGCCGATAATGAAGTCGGCAATACCGTCACCGTCGAGATCCCCTACGCCCGCCAGCGCCGAGCCCAGGTTCTCGTTGCTGCTGGCGCCGCCTGCAAGCCGCACGCCATTAGCACCGAGGTTGCTAAGGTCGACGCCGTCCAGGCCGCCAGCCTTACCGAACAGCACGTAGGTCGCACCGGAGGTAAATTCGACAGCGCCTGCGCCGGCCGAGATGTCGCGGTAATCGAACACATACTGGCTGCCGTTCCATTTTTGTACGTAGTTGTCTGAACGCGACATATAAGCAAGGCTGCCATAGCCTTCCTCCGATTGCCGCATCGCAAAGTCCATGAAGCCGTCGTTGTTGACGTCGCCAATCGCAACCAGCGGCGTGCCGTAGGTCGATTGGATCGACTTGCCGCCACCCGCAATGGTGTCGATGCGCAGACCGTTTGGCTGGCTGGCCGCGAAGAAGTCGATGGTCGCGCCGGCATACGGAATCTTCCAGCCGGATACTGTCTCGTTGATCGCGTTGGCCACCTTCACCGTAATGCCATCCAGCGCATAGGTCGTGTAGTTGGCGTCGGACTTCAGCAACGCCCACGGGCCTTCCAGCGTCAGCTTGTCATCGTCGTCGCCGAGGATCGTGATCTGGCCCTGCTCGCCGAACGAGGTGGCTGCCTTGCGTTCCAGCAAGTCGACCGCTTCGTTGTAGTTGAACACCAGGCTGTTGGCACCATCGCCGGTCATGTTGATGGTTTCGATGCTGCGAATCCGGCTTCCGGCATAGCCGGTCAGGTCGAGATCGATGCCGTGACCGTTGAAAACCAGCGTGTCGTTGTCAGTGCCGCCGTCAGCCAGCTTGAAGTCGAGGTCGGTTATGCCGATGGTATCGTTGCCGACGCCGCCGCGCAGGATATCCTCACCGCCGAGACCGAGAAGCAGATCGTTGCCGGTCTGGCCCGCGATCTTGTCTGCGCCGAAGCTGCCGAGCACGACGTCGCCGCCGGAGGTGCCGACGTTCATCAGCGCGCCGCTGAAGTCTGCACCAGACAGGATGTAAGCGCCGCCGGAGTTGAAGCCGTTCTTGTGGTTGTTCGGCTGCCCGAAGATCAGGTCTGGAATCCCGTCGCCATTCACATCCTGGCCACCCATGAACGAGAAGCCAAGCTGCTCTTTCGGCAAGCCGCCGGTGATCTGGACCGCCTGCTGGCCGAGCTGGGTGACATCGACCG
>JAEZZV010000145.1 GCA_023418375.1 Actinomycetes bacterium
CGAGCACCGCGTTGCCGGAGACCGACTGCGGGATCGGGTTGTTGGCGACCTCGCTGACGGCGGCGCGCTCGGTGCTGGCGGCACGCCGTCGTGGTGGGGGCGGTCGAGCAGGTGCGTCGCGGGCACCACGGAGGACGGCGCCGCCGTCATCCCTTGACCGCGCCGGCGGTCAGGCCGCCGACGATGTACTTCTGCAGGAAGAGGAAGAGGACCAGCACCGGGACCGCGGCGATGACCGCGCCCGCGGCGAACAGGCCCCAGTTCGCCTCGAGCAGCGCGGAGACCCAGCCGTACAGCCCGACGGCGAGCGTCCAGTTCGACTCGGACTGCAGGATCACGCGGGCGATGATGAACTCGCCGAACGTGCTGATGAACGACAGCAGCCCCACGACCGCGAGGATCGGCGAGACCAGGCGAAGGATGATCGTCCAGTAGATCTGGGTGTGCGTGGCGCCGTCGATCTTGGCCGCCTCGTCGAGCTCGCGGGGCACCGTGTTGAAGAAGCCGTACATGAGGAACGTGTTCACGCCCAGCGCGCCGCCCAGGTACACGCAGATCAGCGCGATCTTGGAGTTCACACCGAGCGTCGGCACCACGTTCCCCAGCCCGAGCAGCAGCAGGAAGATCGCCACGAACGCGAGCATCTGCGGGAACATCTGGATGACGAGCAGCGACGTCAGGCCCGCCCGCCGTCCGCTGAACCGGAACCGCGAGAACGCGTACGCGGCGGACGCCCCCATGAGCACCGTGCCGATCGCCGTCGTGATGGCGATGAACAGGGTGTTGCCCATCCACGTCCAGAACACCGTGTCGCCGAGCGCGCTGTAGTTCTCCGTGCTGACCTCGCTGAACAGCGCGTTCGAGCCGGTGAGCGTGCCGCCCTCGGACAGGGAGGCCGACACGACGTAGACGAGCGGGAACGCGGCGTAGACGACCGCCACGACGCCGACGACGTGCCGCCAGCCGATCTCGCCGAGCCAGCGGCGCGTGCTCATCCGGTTGCGCTGCGGCGCGGCCTCGACGGCCGAGGCGCCCCGCGGGACCGAGGCGGCGACGGGTGCGGGCGTGGCCATGTCAGCTCATCTCCTCGAGCTTGCGGGTCTGGCGGAAGGCGAGGGCGGAGACGGTCGCGACGATGACGAAGATGACGATCGACAGCGCACTGGCCAGGCCGTAGTTCTTCGGTGCCGACCCGTCGATGCCGGACACGTTGTAGACCATCGAGATGAGGATGTCCGTGTGCCCCAGCGGCACCGATGCGTCGGTGAAGCGCGGACCGCCGTTGGTGAGCATGTAGATCAGCGTGAAGTTGTTGAAGTTGAAGGCGAACGACGAGATCAGCAGGGGCCCGGTCGCGACCAGCAGCAGCGGCATGACCACCGAGCGCCACGTCCGGAACCTGCTCGCGCCGTCGACCTTGGCCGCCTCGAGCAGGTCGTGCGGGATGGCCTGCAGGGCACCCGTCGTGATGAGGAACATGTAGGGGAAGCCCAACCAGAGGTTCACCCCGAGCACCGAGAGCTTCGCGAGCCACGGGTCGGTGAGCCACCCGATCTCCGCGCCGCCGAGCAGCACCTCGTTGATGAAGCCGAACCGACGGTTGAGCAGGCCCGACCACAGCAGCGCCGCCAGGAAGCCGGGGATCGCGTACGGCAGGATCATGAGCGTGCGGTAGACCTTGCGGCCGCGCATCCGCGGGTCGTTGAACACCATCGCCAGGAACAGGCCCAGCAGGAACGTCGTGACGACGGACAGCACGGCGAACGCGAACGTCCACGCGAGGATCCGCAGGAACGGGCCGGCGTAGCGCTCGTCGCCGAACGCGGTCGAGAAGTTCTCCAGCCCGACCGGGACCCGCCAGCCGACGCCGAGCGTCGTGCCGTCCTCGGCCTCGAACAGACCCTGGGCGTTGGGCCGGTACGTCGTCCCCGTGGTCAGGTCCGTCATGGTGTCGGCCGCGTCGTCGTACTGCAGCGACGGCCGGTAGGAGTACCCGGTCCGGGCGTCCTGCGTCCGGATGGAGCCGGCCTCGGGGTCGTCGGACACGGGGACCCGCAGGTTCGTCACCTCACCCTGGCGCGCGAGGATCTGCTCGCGCGGCAGCAGGGTCCAGCCGGGCACGGCGGTGATGGTGGTGCCGTCGACGGTCGCCCCGTCGACGGTCTCGAGCGGAGTCTCGGCCGTGCCTGCCAGAACCGCGCTGTCGCGGACGACGGCGAAGCCGAGGTCGCCGTCACCGTCCGCGACGACCGCGAGGGGGACGCCCACGCTCCCCTCGACCCGACGCTCGTTCTGCGCGAGGAGCGCCGAGATGGCGTCCTCCTTGGTCGAGTTGTGGCCGTCGCCGTAGTTGGTGAACGCGACGTAGCCCGTGTAGCCGACGACGTAGATCTGGTACACGAGGAGGAAGACCAGGCCGGGGAGGATGTACTTCATCGGCAGGGCCCGGCGGGAGAAGTAGACGTAGTCGGCGGCCACGACCAGCGCGACCATCGACCAGAGGATGCCGTACGAGCCCTCCGACCAGGCCGCCAGCACCACGTACGCGCCGAACGCGTTGACCAGCGCCATCAGCGCGATCTTCACGAGAAGCCCGCTGACGCTGCCCGACCTGCGCGGCTCCCGGACGCGGCGCGTGGGACGGCCGGTCGGCGGGCCGTCCGCGGGCGGGGCGGCTGTCGGGACGACCGACGTGGGCTGCGACGTGCTCATGTGTGAACTCCGCACCGTTGCGCTGGTCCATCGTGGGCTGGGCTGGGGCCCGGGGTGGCGGGCCGAGGCGGCGGGTGTCGCCGCGGGCACCCGCGGGTGGAGCGACCGCGTGGGCCGCTCCACCCGGGGCGTTGCCTGCTCAGGCGGCGTCGAGCGCGCCCTGGATGTCGGTCGCCATCTTGTCCCAGGTGCTGACCGGGTCGGCGCCGTTGAGGAGGTTCGCCTCGGTGACGCCCCAGAACTCCCACACGGCGCCCATCTCGGGGATGGACGGCATGGGCACGGCCTCGGCGCCGACGGCGCGGAAGCCCGCGGTGATCGGGTCGGACGAGGCCGCGTCGGCGGCGGCGATGAGAGCCGGCGGACGGTCGCCGGCCTCGTACAGCGCCAGCTGCGCCTCCTCGGTCGCCATGTAGTTGACGAGGAAGTCGTTGGCGAGGAGCGCGTTCTCGCTCTGCGCGCTGACGTAGAAGCCCTGGACGCCGACGAACGGCTGCGCCGGCTGGCCGCCGGCGGACGGGATCGGGTCGATCGCCAGCTCGAGGCCCTCGAACGAACCGAGCATCCACGGGCCGCCGATGATGAACGGGGACTCGCCGTTCTTGAACGCCTCGACGGCGATGTCGTAGGTCACGGCCGTGTCGAGGATGCCGGCGGCGCCCTGCGCCGCGAGCCACTGCGCGAACGCGGCGCCGGACTCGCCGCCGAGCGCGAGCTCGGCCGTGTAGGAGCCGTCGTCGTTCTGGACGAAGACGGGCGCGCCGAACGACGTCTGCAGCGGGTAGGCGGTGTAGGGGTCACCCGTCTCGCCGACCTGGAGCAGGATCGGGAAGGTCGTGCCGGCGGCCTGCCCCATCGCGACCGCGTCGTCCCACGTGGCCGGAGCCTCGGGCGCGAGCGCGGTGTTGCGGATGAGCGCGATGTTCTCGACGGCGTACGGCAGGCCGTAGACCTGGCCGTCGTAGGTGAAGGCGTCGAGCGCGACCTGCTCGAACTCGCTCGCCTTCTCACCCAGCTCGATCGGGGCGACCACACCGTTCGCGGTGAGCTCCCCCAGCCAGTCGTGGGCGCCGACGGTGATGTCCGGGCCCTCGCCCGTGGGCACCTGGGCGTTGAAGTCGGCGCGGATGTCCTCGAAGTTCTTCAGGACGATCTCGACGGCGGTGCCGGTGGCCGCCTCGTAGTCGGCGGCCGCGGCCTCGACGGCCGCCTGGCGGGTCTCGTCCACCCACACGGTGATGCTGCCGCCGTCGCCGGCGGGCGCCGCCTCGGTGGTCTCCGGGGCCTCGGTCTCGGCCGGCTCCTCGGTGTCGTCGCCTCCGCAGGCGGCAAGGGTGAGCGCGGCGCTCAGTGCCACCGCGGTCAGCGTGATGCTCCGTCGCATCGGGGTCTCCAAACGACTCGTGGTCACGGCCGCGGGTGCCGGACGGCCCCCGTCGGCCCTGTTGCTGGAAACGTAACCCGGCGATTGCCGCAACTGCAAACCCTTGCGGTAACTTTCAGGTATCACTTGCCGACGGATGTGCCGGGTGGCGTACCACGAAGGAGGTCACGGTGTCCTCTACGCTGCGGCACGTGCGCACCCGGTTGAAGGACTTGGCTGATCAGGCCGGTGTGAGCACGGCAACGGTCTCCCGCGTCCTCAACGGCAAGCCCGGTGTCGCCGCCGAGACGCGCAAGGCCGTTCTCGCCGCCCTCGACGTGCTCGGGTACGACCGCCCGGAGAAGTTGCGCAACAGGCCGCAGGGGCTCGTCGGCCTCATCGTCCCTGAGCTGGACAACCCGGTCTTCCCTGCCCTGGCACAGGCGATCGAGACCACGCTCGCCGACCGCGGCTACACGCCCCTGCTGTGCACCCAGTCCCCCGGCGGCACCACGGAGGACGAGTACGTCGACATGCTCATCGAGCACGGGGTCGACGGCATCGTGTTCGTCTCGGGACGGCACGCGGACACCGCCGCCTCGACCGAGCGCTACCACCGGCTGCGGGGGCGCGGCGTGCCGATCGTCTTCGTCAACGGCTACGCGGCCGGCGTCGACGCGCCCTCGGTCTCGACCGACGACGCCGTCGCCATCACCCTGGCGGTCCGGCACCTGGTGAGCCTCGGGCACCACGACATCGGGCTCGCCGTCGGCCCGGACCGGTACGTGCCGGCCCGGCGCAAGATCGCGACGTTCGCGACGCTGCTCGACCAGCGCGAGCCAGGAGGCGACGTGGCCCGGCACGTCGTGTCGACGCTGTTCACCGTCGAGGGCGGACAGGTCGCCGGCGGCGAGCTCATCGACAGCGGGCACACGGCGGTCGTCTGCGGCTCGGACCTCATGGCCCTCGGTGTCATCCGGGCGGCCCGGTCGCGCGGGATGCGCGTGCCCGAGGACCTGTCGGTCGTCGGCTTCGACGACTCGCCCCTCATCGCGTTCACCGACCCTCCCCTCACCACCGTCCGGCAGCCGGTGGTGAGCATGGGCAAGGCCGCCGTGAGCGCCCTCATCGCCGAGATCGTCGGCCAGCGCGTCTCCCGGACGGAGCTCCTGTTCCACCCCGAGCTCATCGTCCGCTCGTCGACCGCGCCCGCCCCCGCAAGGACCTCTGCCCCGGCGAACTCCGCCGCTGCTTCCTAGGCTGGCCACGTCGGGACCGCGCCGGGCGCGGTCGTCGGCGGAGCCGTACCCGCACACCTACCCGGGAGAGTCGTGACCTCGATCCTGTCCGCCCTCGCACAGCCGTCCACCACGACGACGCTCGTCCACCGTGCCCTCGCAGGCTCCCCGGAGTGGTGGCGCACGGCGGTGATCTACCAGGTCTACCCACGCTCGTTCGCGGACGGGAACGGCGACGGCGTCGGCGACATCCCCGGGATCACGGCGCGCCTGAAGCACCTCGTGCGGCTCGGCGTGGACGCGATCTGGCTCTCGCCCTTCTACCGCTCCCCGCACCACGACGCCGGCTACGACGTCGCCGACTACCGCGACATCGACCCGCTGTTCGGCACGCTCGCCGACGCGGACGCGATGCTCGCCGAGGCTCACCGGCTCGGGCTGCGCGTGATCGTCGACCTGGTGCCCAACCACACGTCGTTCGAGCACCCGTGGTTCAAGGCCGCCGTGGCCGCGGGCCCGGGTTCCCCCGAGCGCGCCCGCTACATCTTCCGCGACGGCAAGGGCCCGGAGGGCGCGCAGCCGCCGAACGACTGGCGCTCGACCTTCGGCGGTGCCGCGTGGACCCGGGTGACCGAGCCGGACGGCACGGCCGGCCAGTGGTACCTGCACCTGTTCGACGAGTCGCAGCCCGACCTGGACTGGACCAACCCCGAGGTGCACGAGGAGTTCCGCTCGATCCTGCGGTTCTGGCTGGACCGGGGCGTCGACGGCTTCCGGGTGGACGTCGCGCACGGGCTGGTCAAGGAGCCGGGGCTGCCGGACTTCCCCGCGCCGACGGCCGCCGTCGCCCCGCCGCACGAGGGCACGCTCGGCTCGGAGGACGGGGCGACCGGCGCCGGCTCGCTCGGGCCCATGTGGGACCAGAACGGGGTCCACGAGATCTACCGCGAGTGGCACCAGGTGCTCGCCGAGTACGACGGCGACCGGGCGCTCGTCGCCGAGGCATGGGTCGAGCCCCTGAGCCGCCTGGCGCTGTACGTGCGGCCCGACGAGATGCAGCAGGCGTTCAACTTCTCGTTCCTCACCTCGCTGTGGACCGCGCCCGACCTGCGCGGCGTGATCACCGAGTCCCTCGTGACCAACGACGGCGTCGGCGCGCCGACGACCTGGGTCCTGTCGAACCACGACGTCGTGCGGCACCCCACGCGGCTCGGCCTCGCCGTGCCCGGCGGGAAGCCCGAGGGCATCGGCGTCGGCGACCCCCAGCCCGACGAGGAGCTCGGGCTGCGCCGCGGCCGGGCCGCGAGCCTGCTCATGCTCGCGCTCCCCGGGTCCGCGTACCTCTACCAGGGTGAGGAGCTCGGCCTGCCCGAGCACACCACGCTCGACGACGACGAGCGCCAGGACCCCACGTGGTGGCGCTCGGAGCACACGAGCCGCGGTCGCGACGGCTGCCGGGTCCCGCTGCCCTGGGAGGCGGACGCCCCCGCCTTCGGCTTCTCGTCGACGGGACGGAGCTGGCTGACGCAGCCGGCGACGTGGGCGCGGTACGCGCTCGACCGCCAGCGGTGCGTGCCGGGCTCCACGTTCGAGATGTACCGCGCCGCGCTCGGACTGCGCCGGGAGTACCACCTCGGCTCGGGCTCGCTCGGCTGGGTGGACGGCCTGGCCGACGGCGCCTCGGACTCCCTGGTGGCGTTCGTCAACCGCGAGGTGCTCGTGGTGACGAACGTCGGGACCGAGCCCGTCGTCCTCGAGGGAACGGATCTGGAGGTCCTCGTCTCGTCGGCCGACCTCCCGACGGGCCAGGACGGCGGCAGCACCGTCGCGGTCCCCCCGGACGTCACGGTCTGGGTGCGCCGGCGCGAAGGCTGAGCCGCCGCCGGGTCACGGGACGAGCAGCGCGACCCGGTCGCGGTAGGACGCGAGCACGCCGGCGCCGCTGCCCGCGAAGGTCACGCCGTCCGGGCTGAGAACGCCCAGCGACGTCCGCCACCGCTCCACCCCCGTGCCCAGGTCGCGGGCGACGAGCGCCAGCTCCGGCCCCGCGCGTTCCGTCACGACGACCACGTCGCCGTCGGTGAGCGCGGCCGGGGACACGCCGACGCCGTCGACCGCGTCCTGCCACACCACGTCGCCGCTGCGGACGTCCAGCGCGACGACCGTCCCCGCACCCGCCGTGACCAGGATCCCGTCGACCTGGACGAGCGGTTCCATGCCTGCCATCGGGTCACCGGACCAGAGGTCGGCGCCCGAGACCGGGTCGACGGCGACGATGTCGCCACTCCCGCCCGGGACGTCGGGCCTCTGGCCAAGGCGGCGGAGCAGCAGGACCCCGGGCTCCGAGCCGTCGGTCACGTCGGGGAGCCACGGGACGCCCTCGAGCTCGACGACGTCGCCGTCACCGGCCGGGACGACCCTCGAGACACCGATCCCGAAGGCCCGACGGTCGACGTCCCACTCGACCCGGGCGCCTCCGGGCAAGGTCGCCCCCAGGGTGTAGAGGACCCCCTCCCGGGCAGCGTCGGGTCGGGGCTCGCCCGTCGCCAGGTCCAGCGGGACCGAGCCGACGGTGCCCACGCGCAGGACCTCCCCCTCGACGTGGAACACCCAGCCCGTCCGGTCGATGCTCTCGAGCGGCTCGGGCACGCGCCGTGTCCAGACCTCGCGGGCGGGGGTGCCCGGGGTCCCGGGCAGTGCCCACCGCGACACCACGACGGCGCCCTGCTGGTCGAGCGAGGCGATGACGACGTCGGGCGCCGCCAGCTCGACGCCCAGGACGTCGGCCGGCGTGGGAACGGTGGCGACCTCGGCCCCCGTCTCCACGTCCAGCACGGTGACGACCGCCGGCGCACCCACCACGACGCGGCTGCCCTCCACGGTGGCGAAGAAGCGGTAGCAGGCGACGAGCTCGACCGGGTCCGGGCCGACCGCCCACCGGCCCGGCGCGCTCTGGGGGCCCAGGGTCCGGCACGTCTCGTCGTCGGCGGACGGGTGCGTCCACACCCGCCCGCCCGTGCGCAGGTCGACGCCCGTCAGGCGCCCGTCGCGGGGTGCGAGGAGCACGACGACGTCGCGGCCGAGCGCGGCGAGCCGGGCGTCGTCCACGCTCCACGCCTCCTCGAGCGGCCCGTCGAGCGACGGCAGCAGACCCGGGACGTCCGCGAGGGCCTCGCGCCGGTCGCGCTCGCGACGCCCGTCCTCCGCGGTCATCACGGCCGAGACCACAGCCACGCCGACGAGCACCAGGAGACCGGCGCCGACGAGCCGGCGCCGGCGACGACGCGCCGGTCGCGGGTCGCCGGCGCCGTGCGCCGGCCTGTCGCCCGCGAGGTCGTCGAGCACCACCTCGACGCTGTCGTCACCGCGCCTGCGCACGCGGACGACGCTACGCCGACGGGCCGCCCGGGTCAGCGCAGTGCGACCAAGGCCGACTCGGTGAGGACGAGCACCGTCCGCCCGTCGACCGCGCCCATCGACACGACCTCGCCGGGCAGCGGCACGTCCCACGCCTCCTCACCCGTCCGGAGCCGGCGCGCCGTCAGGGCCACGCCCCCCTCCCCGGCGTCGGTCGGCACGAGGACCAGGCGGCCGTCCGTGAGGACGTCCCACGTGGCCGCGCCACGGGCGGCCCCGTGGTCCCACAGCCGCAGCCCGGTCCGGACGTCGAGCGCGACCACCGACGACGGCGACACGGCGATCACCACTCCGCCGACCTGCACCGACGCCTCGAGCCACGGCACGTTACCCAGGTCCCAGCGCACCTGCCCGGAGCCCGCGTCGAGGCCGAGCAGGTGCGTATCGGTGGTCCGCCGCACCACGACGACGTCCTGCTCGGACCCATCGCGCACCGGCGCGAGCCACGGCACTCCCGGCGCCTCGAAGCGCGCACCGCCGTCGCGGTCGACGATGACGACGTCCTTGGGGCGCCCGACGTGGTCGAAGCCCCACCGGGCCTCGCGCCCGCCCGGCAGGTCGAGCGTCCCCCGGTCCGGCGGCCCCACCGTCCTGTCCGCCTGCCGGCGCCCCGTGACGACGTCGAAGGCCAGCCGCGCGTCACCCGCCTCGAAGGTCACGGTCCCGTCGCGCACGTCGTGGGTCCAGCCGGGCGCCGCCCGCAGTGACGCCGGCTGGTGCGGTGCCCCGGTGAAGGCCCATGCGTCCTCGCCGGTCACGGGGTCCCACGCCCGGACGTCCACGGCGGCGTCGCCCGTCGCCGTGGTCAGCAGGACGAGCCCGTCCACCAGCTCGACGACGACCGCGTCCCCGGCCTCCTGGACACGGACCTCGGCACCCGTGGCGGCGTCGAGGACCGTCACGCGCGTCGCCGCGGGCGTCTCCATGGTCGCGCGGGGCAGGCAGACGACCACGGAGGCGACCGGAAGCTCGGGGCCGACCCGGTCGACGAGCGGCGCGCACGCCTCGCCCGCCATGGCGCGGTGCCAGACCTGGCGGCCGGAGTCCAGATCGACCGCGGTCAACCCGCCGCCCGCACCCACGGTGTGCTCGAGCAGGACCGACGTCGCGGTGCGCGCCACGGGGGTGCCGGCGGCGGTGCGCCACACCACGGCGAGCGGCTCCGCGACCGGCTCGAGGTACCCGGGGAGCCCGGCGAGGGCGGCGAGCCGGTCCTCGTCGCGGCGGTCCTCCGCCTGGTTCATCCCCCAGCCCACGAGCGCCACGACGGCCAGCGCGGCCACGGACGACACCATCCGCGGGGGGACAGGACCATGGACGCGGGACGCCGGACGGACGCGCCGGGTCCGCGCGAGCGGGAGGACGTCCAGGTCCTCGTCCATCTCGACGTCGATGAGATACGGGTCCTCCGCACCGGACCGCATACGGCAATGTAGATCCGTCGCGCCCGCGGGCGCGACGGGGCGTCTCAGCGTCCGGCCGTCGGTGCTGCCCAGCGCGTCAGCTGTACATCAGGAGCGTCGACTCCGTCCCGACGAGGACTCCACCCGCCATGGGGACGAAGAGCTGGAGGCCGTGCACCGTCGGGCCGCGCCACACCTCGGCGCCGGTGCGGACGTCGAGGGCCGTCAACGACGTCGTCCCCCGGTCGGTGATGGGGACGAGGATCCGCGTGCCGTCCGTGACCGGCGCCACGGCGACGTCGGCAGCCGCCGGTCGCTCCCAGACCTCCTCGCCCGTGCGCAGGTCGACGGCGCTCAGGTAACCCGAGCCTGTGACGACCAGGCCGTCGACCTGCAGCACGGGGGACGACCAGGGCGCCCGCGACGTCCACAGCTCCTCCCCGGTCTCGACGTCGAGCGCGACGAGCGACGACGCACCACGGGCCCACAGGGAGACGACCACCCGGTCAGCCATCGACCCGTCGCTGAACGGGGGCATCCAGAGCTCGCCCTCGACGCTGAACCGTTCCTCGCCGCCCGGCCCCGTCACGGTGACCGTCGGCACGGCGTCGGCGACCTCGCCACCCAGGACGAGCGTCCCGGGGTAGCTCATCTCGACAGCCGTCCCGTCGTCCAGCACCACCCGGCCGACGTTCAGCACCGGTGCCTCCTGGGGCACGTGCGCCGGCTCCCCCGTGTCGACCGAGCGCACGTCCAGCAGGGTCCCCTCGGGTGAGACGAGGTAGAGCAGCCCGTCGAAGAGCTGGGGCCACGGGACCATGGACGCGCCCTCGGGATCGAGAGCAGGGACGTCGGCGTCGGCCTCCCACCGGACGTCGCCGCCCAGCAGGGGCACGCGGACCAGGTCGATCGTGCCGTCCGCGACGACAGAGGCCACCACCGCGTCGCCGCCGACGCGGTCGAAGGAGAGCAGGTCTCCCTCGACGCGGACCTCGGCGACGTCACCCCCGGTCGCGATGTCGATGAGCCGGACGGTCGAGGCGACCCCAGGTGCGGGGACCTGACCGCCGAAGCCGGCGTCGGTGCACGCGAGCAGCGTGGCCGGTGGGAGGGGCGTGCCCGTCGAGCCGACAAGGGTCTGGAAGGTGCCCACGTCAGCGGTGTCCTCGGGCCAGGCGGGGTTCCACGCGGTGCACCAGCCATCGCTGACGTCGGGGCGCTCCCAGAGGACCTCGCCGGTCACCAGGTCGATCCCCCGCCACGGGTTCCGGGAGCCGAGCGCCGGATCCCACGCCTCCACGACGAGCACGTCGCCCGAGACGGCCACGGGGTAGCCGCCGTACTCCAGCCGCCACTCCTCCGTCACGGGGCTCCCCAGATCGACCAGCGGCAGGCCGCGCGCGGCGAGCGCGTCCCGCCGGGCGTCAGCGCGGTGGTCGTCCAGGATCCCCAGCACCACCCCGGCCCCGGCGAGCGCTAGCACGACGGCGGCGCTCACCGCGATGCGCCCCCGGCCGCGAGGCCGCGGTTCCGGCCCGGCACCGGGCGTAGGCTCGGCGTCGAGCGGCCCGCCCGGTCCGTCGCCCACGACGCCGAGCGCCTCCGGGGTGTCGACCTCGATCAGGTCGACCGACACCGTGTCGTCGTCACTGCCGCGCACCTGCCGACAGTATCCGCCGCAGACCGCCGATGTGGCGGTCAGCGGTAGGCGATCAGCGCGTCCAGGGTGCCCACGACCACCCCGCCCGGGACCGCCTCGAGGCTGCGCACCGCCGGGGCGGGGATCGACCAGACCTCCGCACCGGTCCGCAGGTCCAGTGCCACGAGCGCCCCGCGGCCGTCGCCCGCGCCCCCGCCCGCCACGAGGATCCGCGCCCCGTCGGTCGCCGGACGCCCGGGCGCGCCGACGAACCCCTCGTGCGGGCGACAGCGACGTCGAGGGCGGGGACGGCAGCCTGGCCGACCGTTCGAGAACGATGTGCGCACCGTCCACGCAGTCCGCCCGGCGAGATCGGTGCGGGTCACCCGCAGCGTGCCGTCCATCCCGACCGCGATGGCGACGACCGACTCCTCGACCGCGCCGGACCGGACGGCGGGCCGCCCGGCGCAACGGTCTCAGCCGCCGGAGACGCTGAGCTCGGCCTCGGCGAGCGCGGCGCGGAAGCCGTCGTCGAGCTCGCGCGAGTCGAGCCAGCCGTCCGGGACGACGGGCCGCCGCGGTGAGCCGGCGCGCCCACGCTGGCCCTCCGCCGCCTCGCCCGGGTACGGCTGGTCGAGGTCCAGCCGCCCGAGCAGCGCGTCGAGGTGCCCCAGGTCCTCGACCAGGCCGAGCTCCCGCCGAAGCTCACCCCCGACGACGTACCCCTTGAGGTACCAGGCCATGTGCTTGCGCATCTCGCGCAGCGCCTTGAGCTCGTCGTCGAACTCCTCGACCATGAGCTCGGCGTGGCGCCGGATCGCTGCGGCGACCTCGCGCAGCCCGGGCCGCACCCGCGCGTCGGACCCGTGGAACGCGGCGGCGAGGTCGGCGAACAGCCAGGGCCGCCCCTGGCAGCCCCGCCCTACGACGACGCCGTCGCACCCGGTCTCGCGCACCATCGCCAGCGCGTCCTCCGCGGACCAGATGTCACCGTTGCCGAGCACGGGGATCGACGTGACGGCCTCCTTGAGGCGTGCGATGGCGGGCCAGTCCGCCGTCCCGGAGTAGTGGTCGGCGGCCGTGCGCGCGTGCAGCGCCACGGCCGCGACGCCGGCGTCCTCGGCGACACGGCCCGCCTCGAGGTAGGTGAGGTGGTCGTCGTCGACGCCCTTGCGCATCTTGATGGTGACCGGCACGCCGTACGGCTCGGCCGCCGCGACGGCCGCCCGGACGATGGCGGCGAACAGGTCCCGCTTCCACGGGAGCACGGCGCCCCCGCCCCGGCGTGTCACCTTGGGCACCGGGCAGCCGAAGTTCAGGTCCACGTGATCGGCGCGGTCCTCGCCGGCGAGCATCCGCACGGCTGCCCCCACGGTCGCGGGATCGACCCCGTAGACCTGCACCGAGCGGGGGCGCTCGTCCGGGTCGTGCCGGATGATGCGCAACGACTCCGGGGTGCGCTCGACGAGCGCACGCGAGGTCACCATCTCCGCGACGTACAGGCCCGCCCCGTGCTCGCGACACAGGCGCCGGAACGCGCGGTTCGTGACCCCGGCCATGGGGGCCAGCACCACCGGCGTGTCCACCGTGATCGGCCCGACGCGCAGCGGCGGCAGCACGGGGCCGGACGCGGGCGGCGACGCCGACGAGTGCGCCGCGGACGGGGCCGGCGGCTGCACGGCGGAAGGGAGGCTCACCGGAGGATTCTGCCATCGTGCGCCGGGGGTGCTCGACGCGGCAGGATCTCCCCGTGCGCCCCGACCGGATGACGAGGATCATCGCCGCGATCCTGCTGCCGATCGCCGTCGCGACGCTCGTCGGGCTGGTGGCGCTGTGGCCCACGGGTGAGCCGCCGGCCACGGGGATCGTCGACATGCCGGCGGAGTACCCGACGGCGCGGATCACCGCGGTCGACTCCGAGGAGTGCGGGGGCACCAACGAGGACCGGCTGCCCAGCGGCGAGATCCCCACGACCGTCCCCTGCCTGCGCCTGCACGTCGAGATCCTCGGAGGTGCGGACGACGGCCGCGAGCTGACCGTCTGGGCGCCGGCGACGGTGGGCCCGAGGGACGTCCCTGTCGGCTCGCGCATCGTCCTGGTGCACTACCTCGCCACGGACACCGAGCCTGAGGTCTGGGCCTGGTACGACTTCGCCCGCACGGTGCCGCTCCTGGTGCTCACGGCGGTGTTCGCGCTGGCCGTCGTGGCGGTGGCGCGGATGCGCGGACTGCGCGCCCTCGTCGGGCTCGTCGTGGCGTTCGTCGTCATCGGCGCGTTCATGCTCCCCGCGTTGCTGCGCGGCACCGAGCCGCTCGCGGTCGGCCTGGTGGGCTCGGCGGCGATCATGTTCGTCGTCCTCTACCTCGCGCACGGGTTCTCGCTGCGCACGTCGGTCGCGCTGCTCGGCACGTTCGCGGGACTGGGGGTCACGGCGCTCCTCGGCGTGATGGTCGCCGGGGCGGCGCACATCACCGGCATCGAGACCGAGGACACCTACCGCCTCGCCCAGCTCACGGGGCACCTCAACAGCGACGGCCTGCGGGGCATCTTCCTCGCAGGTGTCGTGCTCGCCGGTCTCGGCGTGCTCAACGACGTCACGATCACGCAGGCGTCGGCGGTCTGGGAGCTCCGCGCGTCCGACCCGACGGCCTCCTGGCAGACGCTCGTGGCCCGGGGCATGCGCATCGGGCGGGACCACATCGCCTCGACGGTGTACACCATCGCGTTCGCGTACGCCGGCGCCGCGCTCCCGGTGCTGCTGCTGCTCGAGGTCTACGAGCTCCCCCTGTGGCAGACGATCAGCTCCGGGGAGTTCGCCGAAGAGATCGCGCGCACGCTCGTCGGCTCGATCGGACTGGTGCTGGCGATCCCCTTGACCACGGCGATCGGCGCGCTCGTCGTGACCTCGGCCCCGCCGCGCCCGGTGCCCGCAGGCGGGCACGGCCACGGCCATGGACACAGCCATGGACACGGACCGCGCCCCGAGGCTCACGACCCCGGCCGGCACGGCGGCCGGCACGCAGCCGTGACGGAGGACCCAGGCCCGGGCGCACAACCTACGGCAAAGTAACCTACGGAACCGTCACCTACGAGAGGCCCGTCCATGTCGACGACTCCCGCACCTGGCTCCCGATGGCCGGACCGCCCCCTCCCCCGCCTGATCCAGGGCGGGATGGGCGTCGCCGTGTCGTCGTGGCGGCTGGCGGCCGAGGTGGCCCGCGCCGGCCAGCTCGGTGTCGTGTCGGGCACGGCCCTCGACCTCGTCCTGGCCCGGCGGCTGCAGGACGGCGACCCCGGCCGCGCCGTGCGGCGCGCGCTCGCCGACTTCCCCTACCGGGGCGTCGCGGCCGAGATCCTCGACACGTACCTCGCGATCGACGGCCGGGCGTCCGGTGAGCCCTACGGCAAGACCCCGAAGGCCTCGCTCCAGGCCGGCGCGGAGGCCCAGCGGCTCGCCGTCGTCGCGGGCTTCGTCGAGGTCCACCTCGCCAGGCAGGGCCACGACGGCCTGGTCGGCATCAACCTGCTCGAGAAGATCCAGCTGTCGACGCCGGCGATCCTCTACGGCGCGATGCTCGCGGGTGTCGACGTCGTGCTCATGGGCGCGGGTATCCCCCGCGAGATCCCGCACCTGCTCGACGAGCTCGCCGCCCGGCACCGAGGCGAGCTGCCCGTGGACGTGCTCGGCGCCCCGGAGGGCACGCACCGGGTGGTCCTCGACGCCGCGGAGCTCTTCGACGGCGCACCGCCCACCCTGCACCGCCCGGCGTTCGTCGCGATCGTCTCGGCGGACATCCTGGCCACGCACCTCGCGAAGGACGAGCGGACGCGGCCCGACGGGTTCGTCGTCGAGGGCCCGACCGCCGGCGGCCACAACGCGCCCGCGCGCGGCCGCCCGGTGCTCGACGACCTGGGCCAGCCGGTCTTCGGCCCGCGGGACGAGGC
>JAEZZV010000225.1 GCA_023418375.1 Actinomycetes bacterium
CCCCCCGCGCTCGTCTCGTGCCGGGTCAGGCCAGGCGGTACATCCAGCCGTGGGGGTCCTCGGCGCGCCCGTACTGGATGTCGGTGAGCCGCGAGCGCACCGCGGCCGTGACGGGGCCGGTGGCGCCGTCGGCCACGGGGAGGTCGAAGTCGGCGCCCGCGAGCCTGCCGATCGGGGTCACCACCGCGGCGGTCCCGCAGGCGAACACCTCGACGACGTCCCCGGACGCGAGCCCGGCCTGCAGGTCGGCGAGCTTGATCGCGCCCTCCCGAACCTCGCGTCCCTCCTCGCTCAGCAGCGTGATGATGGAGGACCGCGTGACGCCCTCGAGGATCGAGCCGGTCAGGGCAGGGGTCTCGACGTGCCCGTCCGTGTGCACCACGAACACGTTCATGCCGCCCAGCTCCTCGAGCTGGGTCCCGGTCGCCGCATCCAGGAAGCACACCTGCTCGCAGCCGCGCGCGTACGCCTCCTGCTGCGGGAGCAGCGACGCCGCGTAGTTGCCGCCGCACTTCGCCGCGCCGGTCCCGCCGGGACCCGAGCGGTTGTACTCCTGCGAGACCCAGATGGACACGGGCTTCACGCCGCCGGCGAAGTACGGGCCGACGGGCGAGGCGATGAGCAGGTAGTCGACGCCGCGCGCCGGGCGCACGCCGAGGAACGCCTCCGAGGCGAACATGAACGGCCGCAGGTACAGGCTCGTCTCGTCGGCCCCGGGGACCCAGTCGAGGTCCACGGCCACGAGGGCCTCGATCGAGCCGAGGAAGTCCTCGGCCGGCAGCTCCGGCAGGGCCAGCCGGCGGGCCGACTGCGCGAACCGCGCGGCGTTGGCCCACGGCCGGAAGGTCCAGACGGAACCGTCGGCGTGCTTGTATGCCTTGAGCCCCTCGAAGATCTCCTGCCCGTAGTGCAGGACCGCCGCCGCCGGGTCGAGCAGCAGGGGCCCGTAGGGCTCGACGCGCCGGTCGCCCCAGCCGCCGTCGGCGGTCCAGGTCACCCGCGCCATGTGGTCGGTGAACACGGTGCCGAACGTCGGCTGCGCGATGAGGCGCTGTCGCTCCTCCGCCGACCTCGGCGTCGGGGTGAGCCGACGCTCGAAGGCGTCGGCGGTGGTCTCGCGTGCCGTGGTGCTCATCTCGTTCCCTTCGTGGCGGGCCGCCACCTCGATCGAAGCCGTCGTCGCCTGGGTCGTGCCCGCGGAATCCGTGCCGACGTTACCCGTCCTCCTGCCCGGCTCACACCAGGCGGTGCGTCCAGCCGCGGGTGTCCGCGACGCGGCCGTACTGGATGCCCGTGAGCTCCTGGCGCGCGGCCGCCGTGACCGGGCCGATGCCGCCGTCGCCGACCGTGAGGTCGAAGTCCTCCCCCACGAGCCGCCCGATCGGGCTGACGACGGCGCCCGTGCCGCACGCGAACGCCTCGCGCACCGTGCCGTCGGCGAGCCCGGCCCGGACCTCGGCGAGCGGCAGGGGTCGTTCGACGACGTCGTGGCCGGCGTCGCGCAGGATGGTCAGCACCGAGTCGCGCGTGACGCCCGCGAGGATCGTGCCGAGCGCCGGGGTGACGGCCGACCCGTCGGCCAGGACGAGGACGACGTTCATGCCGCCGAGCTCCTCGAGGTTCTCCTGCCCGTCGAGGAAGCAGACCTGCTCGCAGCCGTGGGCGTAGGCCACCTGCTGCGCCGCCAGCGACGCCGCGTAGTTGCCCATGCACTTCGCCGCCCCGGTACCGCCCGGCCCCGCCCGACGCTGGTCGCGCTCGACCCAGATCGAGACGGGCGCGAGCCCCGCTGCGAAGTACGGGCCGACGGGCGACGCGATGACCAGGTAGTCGACCCGCCGCGCCGGCCGCACACCGAGGAAGGCCTCCGAGGCGATCATGAACGGCCGCAGGTACAGGCTCGTCTCGGGCGCGCCCGGCACCCACGCCTCGTCCACGGCGACGAGTGCCTCGAGGGAGGCGACGAAGTCGGGGACGGGCAGCTCGGGCAGTGCGAGCCGTCGGGCGGAGCGCGCGAACCGTTCGGCGTTGGCCACGGGGCGGAACGTCCGGACGGTGCCGTCGGGATGCCGGAACGCCTTGAGCCCTTCGAAGATCTCCTGCCCGTAGTGCAGGACGGCCGACGCCGGCTCGAGCTCCAGCGGCGCGTACGGCTCCACCCGGTGCCCCGACCAGCCGCCGTCGGTGGTCCAGGTGATCCGGGCCATGTGGTCGGTGAACACCTCGCCGAAGCGGGGCGCCACAAGGGCTGCGGCCCGCTCCTCGGTGGGGCGCGGGCTCGTCGTCCGCGTCACGGCGAACGCGGGCGATGTCCGGTGTGCTGTGGGCGTTGCTGTGCTGCTGGTGGTCATGTCGGGTCCCTGGGTTCGCTGCGGGCGGTTCGGCGGGACGGCCGACACGGGTTGGGGAAGGGCCCCGGGGCGGTCAGCCCCGCAGGCGGGCGGCGATCTCCGAGCCCACGTCGGCCGTGGTCCGTACTCGGTCCCCGCGCTCCGCCAGGTCGGCGGCGACGGCGGCCTCGACCCGGGCGGCCGCGTCGGCCAGGCCCAGGTGCTCGAGCATCATGGCGACCGACAGGATCGTGGCGGTCGGGTCGGCCTTGCCCTGGCCCGCGATGTCCGGGGCCGAGCCGTGCACCGGCTCGAACATCGAGGGGAACGTGCGGTCGGGGTTGATGTTCCCGGAGGCCGCGAGCCCGATGCCGCCCACGACGGCGCCGGCCAGGTCGGTGAGGATGTCGCCGAAGAGGTTGTCGGTGACGATCACGTCGAATCGCGACGGGTTGGTGACCATGAAGATCGTGGCCGCGTCGACGTGCAGGTAGTCGGTGGTGACCTCGGGGAACTCGGCGCCCACGGCCTCGACCGTGCGGCGCCACAGGTCACCCGCGTGCACGAGCACGTTGTGCTTGTGCACCAGCGTGAGGTGCTTGCGGGGGCGGGCCTGGGCGCGGGCGAACGCGTCGCGGACCACCCGCTCGATGCCGAACGCCGTGTTGACGCTGACCTCGTTGGCGACCTCGTGCGGCGTGCCCTGGCGGATCGCGCCGCCGTTGCCGACGTACGGACCCTCGGTGCCCTCGCGGACGACGACGAAGTCGATGTCGCCGGGCTGCGCCAGCGGGGACCGCACGCCCGGGTAGAGGCGCCCGGGGCGCAGGTTGACGTAGTGGTCGAGCGCGAAGCGCAGCCGCAGGAGCAGCCCGCGCTCGAGGACGCCCGAGGGGACGCTCGGGTCGCCGATCGCGCCGAGCAGGATCGCGTCGTGGCCCTTGATGGTCTCGAGGTCCGCGTCGGTGAGGGTCTCCCCCGTGGCGTGCCAGCGCCGGGCGCCCAGGTCGAGCTCCGTCGTCGCGACCGTCACGTCGGAGCCGACGGCGGCGTCGAGGACCTTCAGGCCCTCCTCGACCACCTCGGTGCCGATCCCGTCACCCCTGACGACCGCGAGCCGCACGCTGTTTGCCATGCCGTCGACCCTAGCCCTTGTCCATCTGACGGGACAGTACGTCTCGCATCGCGACCCTTTGGCCCGGACGCGGTCGCGTCAACGGCTGGGCGTCGACGGGTAGAGGACCTCGAACGTCTCCAGGAGGACCTCGAGGTCGTCGTCGACCTCCACGCCCGTACCGGCCAGCACCCGCCGCCAGTACCGCTCGTGCTCGCGTCGCCAGCTCGCGAGCGTCCGGTCGTCCTCGCCCTCGCTCGCGGCGAACGCCTCGTCGACGTCGCCGAACCGGCTGCGCCGCACCGCCGTCGTGCGGATGAGCGCGCGCGGGTGCCCCGCCCCGTCGAGGATGATCGACAGCTCGCCCACCTCCGGCACGGGCTCACCGGTGGCGGCCAGCTCGGCGAGCGCGGTCGCCGTCCCGGTCTTCTCCCCGGCGAGGACCAGGGCGAGCAGCGCGTCCGCGAGCCGCGGGTTGTCGCCGAACGCCCACGTCGGCGGGGTCATCGCCGCCGCGACGCCGACGCCCGTCACCACGGGCAGGCGCCCGATCTTCGCCCGCGCCCGCGCGGTCTCCCAGAACGCCACCACCTCGTCGGCGCGTGCGTCGTCGGTCACCTGGCCCTGGTCCGCGTCGTCGGTCACCTGGCTGCCTTCCGTCGCCGGTACGAACGACGGTGCGCCCGACGATCGACTCGCCGGACGCACCGCCGTCCACGTCTCCGCCGGTGGTCGCGTCCCGAGGGGGCACCACCGGCCGTCCTGCTCAGCGGGCCGCGTGGCCCTCCGTGTAGTCGGCGTCCGCCGGCTTGATCCAGGAGAACATCTTCCGGAGCTCGCGGCCGACGCCCTCGATCGGGTGCTGCTCGCCCTTGGCCCGCAGGGCGAGGAACTCGGGCGCGCCGGCGTCCTGGTCGGCGATGAACCGCTCGGCGAAGGCACCGTTGCGGATGTCCGCGAGCACGCCCTGCATGTTCTCCTTCACGTGCGGGTCGATCACACGCGGGCCGGAGACGTAGTCGCCGTACTCGGCCGTGTCGGAGACGCTCCAGCGCTGCTTGGCGATGCCGCCCTCGATCATGAGGTCGACGATGAGCTTGAGCTCGTGCAGCACCTCGAAGTAGGCGATCTCCGGCTGGTAGCCGGCCTCGGTCAGCACCTCGAACCCGTACTGGACGAGCTGCGACGCGCCACCGCACAGGACGGCCTGCTCGCCGAAGAGGTCGGTCTCGGTCTCCTCGGTGAACGTCGTCTTGATGCCGCCCGCGCGCAGGCCGCCGATGGCCTTGGCATACGACAGCGCGAGCTGCCAGGCGTTGCCCGACGCGTCCTTCTCGACGGCGACGAGCACCGGCACGCCGCGGCCCGCCTCGTACTCGCGGCGCACGATGTGGCCCGGGCCCTTGGGCGCGACCATGAAGACGTCGACGCCGTCGGGCGCGGTGATGTAGCCGAAGCGGATGTTGAAGCCGTGCGCGAAGACGATCGCCTTGCCTGCGACGAGGTTCGGGGCGATCTCGTCGCGGTACAGGTGCCGCTGCACCTGGTCGGGCGCGAGGATCATGATCACGTCCGCCTCGGCGGCAGCCTCGGCCGGGGTCACGACGCGCAGCCCCTGCTCCTCGGCCTTGGCGCGGGACGAGGAGCCCTCGCGCAGGCCGACCCGCACGTCCACACCGGAGTCACGCAGGTTGAGGGCGTGCGCGTGCCCCTGGCTGCCGTAGCCGATGATCGCGACCTTGCGGCCGGCGATGACCGAGAGGTCGGCGTCGTCGTCGTAGTAGAGCTCTGCCACGTGGGGTCTCCTCGGGGTTCGTGGATCAGGTGGAGCCGGAGTGCTGCGGACAGTCTGGCCCGTCTCAGGCCGGGCGGGACACGCGTTCCAGCGCGCGGTCGGTGATGGAGCGGGCGCCGCGGCCGATGGCCACGGTGCCGGACTGGACGATCTCGCGGATGCCGAACGGCTCCAGGGCTCCCAGCAGGGCCTCGAGCTTGGCTCCGTTGCCGGTCGCCTCGATGGTGACCGCGTCCGGGACGACGTCGACCACGTGCGCCCGGAAGAGCTCGACGACCTCGAGGACGTGCGAGCGGGTCGACATGTCCGCGCGGACCTTGACCAGGAGCAGCTCGCGCTGGACCGAGGCCTCGGGCTCCAGCTCGACGATCTTGATGATGTTGATGAGCTTGTTGAGCTGCTTCGTCACCTGCTCCAGCGGCAGCTCGTCGACGTCCACCACCACCGTGATCCGCGAGATCTCGTCGTGCTCGGTGGGTCCCACCGCGAGCGAGTGGATGTTGAACGCACGACGGGCGAAGAGTCCCGCCACGCGCGTGAGGACACCGGGCTTGTTCTCCACGAGCACCGACAGCGTGTGCCTGCTCATGCTGCACCTTCTTCCAGGGCTGGCTGGGACGAGCGATCGGACGGGACGGGCGGGGCGTCGGAGGGGTCGTCGGACGCGGGTGCGGACGGGCCCAGGGCCGCGTCCAGGAGGGCATCGACGTGGATGGCGAGGCTGTCGAGGAGCGGCACCGGGCTCTGCTCAGCGGCGAGGATCATGCCGAGCTCGGTGCAGCCGAGGATCACGGCCTCCACCCCGGCGTCGACCAGACGCCCGACGACGCCGAGCAGCGCGTCGCGGGAGGGCTCGAGGACCGCGCCGCGCACGAGCTCGGCGTAGATGATCCGGTGCACCTCCGCGGCGTCCTCTGCCTCCGGGACGACGACGTCGATCCCCCGCGCGCCGAAGCGCTCGGGGTAGAGCTCGCGCGACGCCATCGTGTAGCGCGTGCCGAGCAGCCCGACCGTGGTGTACCCGGCGCCCTGGGCCACGTCCGCGACCGCGTCGACCAGGTGCACGACGGGCCTGCCGGCGGCGGCGACGTCCTCGTAGAGCAGGTGCATCGTGTTCGCGCAGATGCCGAGCACCTCGGCGCCGGCGTCCACGAGGGTCGCCGCCTCCCGCGCGTAGCGACGGCCGAGCGACGTCCAGTCGTCGACCGCCTGGAGCGACTCGATGTCGGCGAAGTCGGCCGAGCGGAGCAGGAGATCCGCCGAGTGGGAGCCGCCGAGCCGGTCACGCGTCCCGGCGTTGAGCAGCCGGTAGTAGTCGACCGTCGACTCCCACGAGGTGCCCCCGAGGAGGCCGATGCGGCGCATCACTCCTCCCGGTCCCAGGCCGGGCTGATCCCGCGGGCGTACTGGATCTCGTCGTTGCTGACGCCGGCGGCGACCATGGGCCACACCATCGCGTCCCGCGACACCGTGAAGTCGACGACGACCGGACGGTCGTCGATCTCCATCGCCTGCCGGATCGTGGCGTCGACCTCGTCCTCCTTCTCGCAGCGCAGGCCGACGCAGCCGTAGGCCTCGGCGAGCTTGACGAAGTCGGGGATGCGCGCGGTGCCGTGGCCCGTGTGCAGGTCGGTGTTGGAGTACCGGGACTCGTAGAACAGCGTCTGCCACTGCCGGACCATGCCGAGCGAGGAGTTGTTGATGACGGCGACCTTGATCGGGATCTCGTTGATCGCGCAGGTGGCCAGCTCCTGGTTGGTCATCTGGAAGCAGCCGTCGCCGTCGATCGCCCACACCGTGCGGTCGGGGTCGCCGACCTTCGCCCCCATCGCCGCCGGGACGGCGAAGCCCATGGTGCCGAGCCCACCGGAGTTCACCCACGCGCCGGGGCGCTGGTACCTGATGAACTGGGCCGCCCACATCTGGTGCTGCCCGACGCCGGCCACGTAGATCGCCTCCGGGCCGGCGATCTCGCCCAGCCGGGTGATGACGTGCTGCGGCGCCATGTGGCCGTCGTCGGTCGCCGTGTAGCCCAGCGGGAACGTCTCGCGCCAGTCGTCGATCTGCCGCCACCAAGCCGCCAGGTCCGGCTTGCCGTGCTGCGCGTGCTCGCGCTCGAGCTCGGGCAGCAGGTCGGCGATGACCTCCTTCAGGTCACCGACGATCGGGACGTCCGCCCGCCGGTTCTTGCCGATCTCGGCGGGGTCGATGTCGGCGTGGACGATCGTCGCGTGCGGCGCGAACGAGGAGATCTTGCCGGTCACCCGGTCGTCGAACCGCGTGCCCAGCGCGACGATGAGGTCCGCCTTCTGCAGGGCGGCGACGGCGGGGACGGTCCCGTGCATGCCCGGCATGCCGAGGTGCTGCGGGTGGTCGTCGGGCAGGACGCCGCGCGCCATGAGGGTCGTGACGACGGCCGCGCCGCTCGCGTCGACGAGCCGGCGCAGCTCAGCGGCCGCCCCCGAGCGGACCGCACCACCGCCCACGTAGAGGACGGGCCGACGCGCGGTGGCGAGCAGTCGTGCCGCCTCGCGCACCTGCTTGGCGTGCGGCTTCGTCACGGGGTGGTAGCCCGGGAGCTCCACCGGCTGCGGCCAGCTGAACGTCGTCATCGCCTGCTGTGCGGACTTCGCGATGTCGACGAGCACCGGGCCGGGCCGGCCGGTCCGGGCGATGTGGAACGCCTCGGCGATGGTGCGGGGGATCTCGTCGGGGTTCGTCACGAGGAAGTTGTGCTTGGTGACCGGCAGCGTGATGCCGACGATGTCCGCCTCCTGGAAGGCGTCCGTGCCGATCAGGGACGCGCCGACCTGACCCGTGATCGCCACCACCGGCACCGAGTCGAGGTTCGCGTCGGCGAGCGCCGTGACGAGGTTCGTCGCACCCGGACCGGACGTCGCCATGCACACGCCGACCTCGCCCGTGGCGTACGCGTAGCCCTCGGCCGCGTGGCCGGCGCCCTGCTCGTGCCGGACGAGGATGTGGCGCAGCTTGGTGGAGTCCATGAGCGGGTCGTAGGTCGGCAGGATCGTCCCGCCGGGGATGCCGAAGACGACCTTGGCCCCCACGGCCTCGAGCGAGCGCACGATCGACTGCGCGCCGGTGACGGCCTCGCCGTGCGCCACGACGGTGCGGGCGAGGTCGGCGGGGGTCACGCCGGCACGCTGCGCCGGCGGGGTCGGCGGACGGGGGGCACCGGCCGGGGCGGTCGGCTGCTGGTCCTGGACCATCGTGAGCTCCTGTCGAGGTGGTGCGCTTCTGGTGGTGCGGTGCTGGTGATGCGGTGCTGGTGGTGCGGTGTGCGGTGCGGTGCTGCTGGTGCTGGCTCGTGCGGACGGCCGGGAGGCCGCGCGTGGGGCATGAAAAAACCCCTCGGGCCACATGGCTGGAGGGGTGGGCGCAGGCCTGACCAGGCTGGGTGGGTCGGAGCCCGCGCCTAGCCGAGTACGAGGAGGATCGTCTGCACGGACCGCAGCCTACGACGTGGCGGGCTCGGTGTCACGTCCCTTGCACCGGTGTCCGCATATCGGCTCACGGTCTCGCCTCGTGGACGCAGGCATCACCAGTCGACGGCGGGCAGTCCGTCGATGCTGGCCCGGTTCTTCAGGGCGCGGTATCGGGCGAGCTCGGCGTCGTCCTTGCGCGCGTTGACGTCGTCGAGCACCGACCGGTCCCCCACGTACTCCATCAGCGGCACCGCGAAGCCGCACGAGTCCGCCACGCGGTCGACGGCCACGACGATGACCGCGCGGACCCCCGGGTGAGCCGGGAACCTCGCGACCCAGGAGGGGTAGTCCTGGTCGGCGGGACCCACCACCCGCCCGCGGCCGTGCAGCCGGACGATCTGCGGCCGGCCCTCGAAGGCGCACGCCATGACCGTGATCCGCCCGTTCTCCCGCAGGTGCGCGATGGTCTCCGCACCCGAGGCCGTGAGGTCGAGGTACGCGACCGTGTGCGGGTCGGCGACCACGAGGGTGCCCCGACCGCCCTTCGGCGACACGTTGACCCGGCCGTCCGCGGCCAGCGGGGCGGTGGCGACGAAGAAGACCGGCTGGTCCTCGAGGAACGAGCGCAGCCGCTCGTCGATGCCCGGGTGGACGGTGGCCACGCGCGCTCAGCCCACGACCGCGCCGGTGCTCGCGCTGCCGACGAGCTTGACGTACTTGCCGAGCACGCCCCGCGTGTACCGGGGCGGCAGCGGCGCCCAGCCGACGGTTCGCTCGGCGAGCTCGGTGGCGTCGACCAGCAGGTCCAGCGTCCCCGAGGCCACGTCGAGCCGGATCCGGTCGCCGTCGCGCACGAATGCGATCGGCCCGGCGTCCACCGCCTCCGGGGCGACGTGCCCGACGCACAGGCCCGTGGTCCCGCCGGAGAAGCGGCCGTCGGTGAGCAGCAGCACGCTCTTGCCGAGGCCTGCCCCCTTGATCGCACCGGTGATGGCGAGCATCTCGCGCATGCCCGGCCCGCCCTTGGGCCCCTCGTAGCGGATGACGACGACGTCGCCCCCTTGGATCGTCCCGTCCTCCAGCGCGTCCATCGCTGCGCGCTCCCGGTCGAACACGCGGGCGGTGCCCTCGAACACGTCCGCGTCGAAGCCGGCGGACTTCACGACCGCACCCTCCGGCGCCAGCGAACCGTGCAGGATCGTGATGCCGCCCGTCCGGTGGATCGGGTCGTCGAGGGACCGGAGGATCTTGCCGTCGGGGTCGGGCGGCGCGACGTCCGCGAGGTTCTCCGCCACGGTCCGCCCGGTCACCGTGAGGCAGTCGCCGTGCAGGAGCCCGGCGTCGAGGAGCGCCTTCATCACGACGGGCACGCCACCGATGCGGTCGACGTCGTTCATCACGTACCGGCCGAACGGCTTGAGATCGCCCAGGTGGGGTACCCGCGCCGCGACGCGGGCGAAGTCGTCGAGGGAGAGCTCGACCTCCGCCTCGTGCGCGATGGCGAGCAGGTGAAGGACCGCGTTGGTCGAGCCGCCGAAGGCCATGACGACGGCGATGGCGTTCTCGAACGCCTCCCTGGTCATGATCTGCCGAGCGGTGATCCCCCGCCGCAGCAGCTCCACCACTGCCTCGCCCGAGCGCAGCGCGAACTGGTCGCGCCGGCGGTCGGCCGACGGCGGCGCCGCCGAGCCCGGGAGCGACATGCCCATGGCCTCGGCGACCGACGCCATGGTGTTCGCGGTGTACATCCCGCCGCACGCACCCTCGCCCGGACAGATCGCCCGCTCGATGCGGTCCACGTCCTCGGCACTCATGAGGCCACGCGCGCACGCGCCCACGGCCTCGAAGGCGTCGATGATCGTGACCTCCTTCTCCGTGCCGTCGGAGAGCTTCACCCAGCCCGGCGCGATGGACCCGGCGTAGAGGAAGACGGCCGCGAGGTCCAGGCGCGCCGCGGCCATGAGCATGCCCGGCAGGGACTTGTCGCAGCCGGCCAGGAGCACGGCACCGTCCAGCCGCTCGGCCTGCATGACCGTCTCGACGCTGTCGGCGATGACGTCGCGGCTGACGAGTGAGAAGTGCATCCCCTCGTGCCCCATGGAGATGCCGTCCGAGACGGAGATCGTCCCGAACTCGAGCGGGAAGCCGCCGCCGGCGTGCACACCGTTCTTCACGGCCTTCGCGAGCCGGTCGAGGGAGAGGTTGCAGGGGGTGATCTCGTTCCACGAGCTGGCGACGCCGATCTGCGGCTTGCCGAAGTCCTCGTCGCCCATCCCGACGGCGCGGAGCATGCCCCGGGCCGCGGTCGCCTCGAGGCCGTCGGTGACCTGCCGCGAGCGGGGCTTGATGTCGGGGGACGTGGACGAGGTGCCGTGCGTCGTCGTCATGGCGGGAGTCTAGGCACGCCCCTGCCAGGTACAGACGCAGGCCTCGTTGCCTTCTGCGTCGGCCAGGACCCAGAACGAGGGGGCGGCGGCGTCGCTCACCAGGCGGCCGCCCGCGTCGATGGCCGCGCGCACCCGGGCCTGTGCGACGTCGTGCGGCACGGTGACGTCGAGGTGGATCCGGTTGCGCTGGGGTCGCGGGGCTTCCATCTGCTGGAACCACACGGCCGGGCCCCGGCCGTGCGGGTCCCGCAGCGCGGGTGAGGCGTCGGGCGCCGGCGGCGGCTCGTCCTCGTAGCCGAGCACCGCCTTCCAGAAGGGCCGGACGGCGGCGATGTCGAGCGCGTCGACGGCCACCTCGAGCGCCTGTGGCGCGCCAGGGGCCGCCGCGACGCCCTGCTCGTCGGCGATCGCGCTGATCCGGGCGGCGAGCGCGACGTCGCGCTCCGTGAGCCCGTTCGCGTCGTGCGAGACGAGGGTGACGTGGACGGCTCGGTACCGCAGGTCGACGTCGGGGTGGTGGTTCGCCTCCTGGGCCGCCGCGGCGACCCGCTCGACCAGCGCCAGGCCGGCGGCGAAGCTGCCCGTGGCGAACGTTGCGTGCAGCCTGCCCAGCAGCACGCGCCAGTGCCGGGCGTCGACGCGAGCGGTGACCTCGGCATCGCCGAGCACGGTGGGAGTCATGGACATGACTGTGGCACGGGCCCCCGACGCAAGCGCGTCAGGGGCCCGTGCCACGGGACGATCGGGGGCGCAGGAGCGCCACTGTGCCCCCGATCCGCTCTGGATGCCGCTAGGCCGTCAGCCCTTCACCGCACCCTGCAGACCGTTGACGATCTTGTTCTGCAGTGAGAGGAAGAAGATCAGGGCCGGGACCATCGCCAGCGAGGTGTACGCGAAGACGCCGACGACGTCGACCGAGTACCTCGTGGAGAAGTCCGCCACGCCGAGGGGCAACGTCTTCATGCCGTCGTCCCGCAGGAGCAGCAGGGGCAGCAGGTAGGCGTTCCACGACCCGACGAAGGCGAGGACGCCGACGGTGACGGCGCCCGGGCCCGACAGCGGCAGCAGGATCCGCCAGAAGAAGCCGATACGCGAGGCGCCGTCGATGAGCGCCGCCTCCTCCAGCTCCTTGGGCAGGGCCTGCAGGAACGGCCTCAGGATGATGACCGTCATCGGGAGGGCGAACGCCGCCTGCGGCAGCGCGACGCCCCACCACGTGTCGCCCCAGCTCAGGTCGTTGGTGATCATGATGAAGAGAGGGATCACCGCCACCGCGGCCGGGAACAGCAGGCCCATCACGAACACGAGGTACAGAGGCTCGCGGAACCGGAACTGGTACCTCGCCAGGGGGTACGCCGCCATGAGACCCGCCACCACGACGATCGCCGTGGTGATCAGCGCGATCATCGTCGAGTTGAAGGCGTAGCCCCAGAACCGGTCACCCGTGAGGATGTTCTTGTAGTTGTCGAGCGTGAAGACCTCGGGCCAGCCCGACGGGTTGCGGGAGAGGTCGGTGTTCGTCCGGAAGCCGGCGAGAACGCCGTAGAGCACCGGGCCGAGCGTGAACGCGACCACGACCGCAGCCGTCAGGTAGACGAAGATGTTGCCGCGACCCGCACCCGGAGTGCGTCGTTCGACGCCCGCCGATGCGTGGCGAGACTCGGTCATGGCGCTCATCGGGTCGCCGCCTTCCTGGCCTTGCGCGGGACGTAGTCGATGGCATCACGCCGGAGGACGAACCGCTGGTACGTGAGGGCGAACACCAGGGCGATCACGAACATGACCACCGAGGCCGCCGAGGCGACGCCGATGAGGTTGCGGTCGACGCCCCACGCGTAGAGGAACGTCGCCATCGTGTTCGTCGACTCCGCCGGGCCGCCGCCGGTGAGGATCCAGACCATGTCGAACACCTGGATGGAACCGATCATGGACAGGAAGATCCAGGTGCGCACGGTCGGGCCGAGCAGCGGGATCGTGACCCGTCGCTGGATCTGCCACCACGTGGCGCCGTCGATCTGGGCGGCCTCGTTCAGCTCCTCCGGCACGCCGGCGAGACCGGCGAGGAAGAGGACGATCGCGAGCCCGAGGTACTTCCAGGTCAGCACCACCATGACCGCGCCGAGGGCGTAGTCCGGGTCACCGAGGAAGCCCTGCTGCGGCGTCGGGATGCCGACGGCGGAGAGCAGCGTCTCCAGCAGGCCGTAGTCGGCCTGGAGCATCTGCCGCCAGATCACGCCGGCGACGACCTCGGACAGCACCCACGGCACGAAGACGAGGGTCCGCAGGATGTTGCGGCCCCGGATCTTCCGGTTGAGCAGGAGCGCGATCCCCAGGCCCAGCGGGAGCTGGATGGCGATCGACAGCACCACGATGATCAGGTTGTGCCAGAGGGCACCCTGGAAGACGTCGTTGCCGAGCACGTACTCGTAGTTGTCCGTGCCGACGAAGTTGTCCATGGGGCCGTAGCCCCGCCAGTTGTACAAGGAGTACTGGACGGCCTTGATCACCGGCCATACCACGAACCCCAGGAACACCACGAGGGCCGGCGTCACGAAGAACGCGATCTCAAGTCCCTTGCGGAGGCCAGGTCTCGTCCCGCGCCGCCCCGCCCGCGCCGGGGCCGCCGGCAGCACCTGGGTGCTGCCGGCGGCCTCGGTCGGGTTCGGCGTCGCAGTCGAGGCGGTTCCGCCCCTACGGGCGGTCGCTTCGTCTGCCACGTCCGTCACTCCAGTTCTGCAGCCGCCTGCGTGTCGGCAACGATGGACGCAGGGTCAGCCCCGGCGAACACGTTCACGACCGCCGCGTTCATCGCGTTACCGACGTTCGTGCCGAGCGCCGTGTCGAAGTACAGCTGGACGAACGGCGAGGCGTCGCGGAACTCGAGGAGCGAGGCCAGGGCCGGGTCGGCCACGGAGGAGCTCGCGTTCGGGTTGGTCGGGAGGCCCATGTTCAGCTCGGCGAAGCCGATCTGAACCTCGTCGGACAGCAGGTACATCATGAAGTCGACGGCCTCGTCCGGAGCGTCGGCCGAAGCGGCCCACGCGTCGCCGCCACCGATGGCAGCAGCCGGGTCACCCTCGCCACCCTCGATCGCGGGGAACGGGAACCAGTCGATGTTCTCGACCGGGTTGCCGTCGTTGAGGCCCTGCATGACACCGGGCTCCCAGTGACCCTGCATCTCAGCGGAGACCTGGCCGTTGGCGAGCAGGCCGGACGCCGAGGTCGCACCCTCCTGCGCCACCGTGGCGAGGAAGCCGTCGTTGAACGGCTGCGAGTCGACGAAGGTCTTCAGGTCGGTCGCGGCGGTCTGCCAGCACTCGTCCGAGAAGTCGAACTCGGCGAGGCCGTTGACGACCGTCTCCTGGGCGCACTCGCGCAGGGCGAAGTAGTAGTAGTAGTGGGCCAGCGGCCACTGGTCAGCGGCACCCACGGACAGCGGCGCGACGCCGTTGGCCTTGAGGGTGTCGATGGCGGCGTAGAAGTCGTCCCACGTGGCCGGCGGCTCGACGCCGTTGTCCGCCCAGATCTGGGTGTTGTACCAGAAGCCGACGACGCCCATGGAGAACGGGAGACCGTAGGTCTTGCCGTCCACCTGCCAACCGGCGACGGAGCCGCCGATGGTGCTGATCGTCTCGGCCGCGAGGTCGGAGATGTCCTTGGTCAGGCCGGCCTCGACGTGCTGGCGGAGCTCGCCGCCGCCACGCTCCATGTAGATGTCGGGCATGTTGCCGGACTGGAAGGCCGCCTCGAGCTGGGTGACCATGTCCTCGTGCGCCATCGCCTCGATCTCGATGGTCACGTTCGGGTTCTCGGCCATGTAGTCGTCAGCGACCTGCTGGTAGTAGCCCATGCCAGGGTCGGTGTTCGAGTTGTGCCACCAGGTGATGGTGACGGGCTCCCCGGCCGCGGACTCGCTGTCGCTGGGCTCGTCGCCACCGGTCGCCTCGTCGCCGCCGTCGCTGTCGCCGCCACATGCGGCCAGCAGCATGGCCACGCTGACGCCCAGCACGACGGCCGCACCGGCCCGCGCTCGCATTCTCGCCATGATCCGTTCCTTGTCATCGTCGACGCTCGGACGGGAGGGAGTCTGGCACGCGCGTTTTTTGAGTGTCAATCGATTTCGATATCGATATCGACACGGTAGAGTCACAGCCGTGGAACGCCAGGGTCGGGTGACCATCAGCGACGTGGCACGCACTGCAGGCGTGTCGGTCGCCACCGTGTCCAAGGTCATCAACGGCCGCTACGGCGTCGCCGTCGCCACCTCGGCGCGCGTCCAGGAGGTCATCGAGGAGCTCGGCTACGAGTCCAGCCTCGTCGCCCGGAGCCTCCGGAGCACCCGCACCAACGTGATCGGCATCCTGGTGGCCGAGTTCGAGCCGTTCAGCACGGAGCTCCTCAAGGGCACGTCCACCGCGATCGCCGACACCGGCTACGAGCTCCTCGCCTACTCCGGTGGCGGGCGGCACGGCGGGGCCGTCGGCTGGGAGCGGCGCTACCTGTCCCGCCTGTCCGGCACGCTGATCGACGGCGCCATCCTCGTGACCCCCACCGTGGTCGACGCGCACCCGGGCATCCCCGTCGTGGCGGTCGACCCGCACCGCGGCCGCTCCGGGCTGACCACTGTCGACTCGGACAACATGCGAGGCGCCTACACGGCAACGCGGTACCTCCTCGGCCTCGGCCACCGCCGCATCGGCTTCCTCGGCGGGCGGCCGGACCTCGAGTCGGCCCGCCTGCGCGAGGAGGGGTACCGCACCGCGCTCACCGAGGCGGGCATCCCCGTGGATCCCGCGCTGATGCGCATCGGCGGCTACCGGCCCGACACCGCGGACCTGCCGGCCCACGACCTGCTGACGATGCCCGAGCGGCCCACCGCGATCTTCGCGGCGAACGACCTCTCCGCCCTGCGCACGATGGACGTCGCACGCAGCCTCGGGCTCTCCGTGCCCGCCGACATCTCGATCATCGGCTTCGACAACGTCCCCGAGTCGGCCATGAGCACCCCGCCCCTGACGACGATCGCCCAGCCGATCCGCCAGATGGGCTCCGAGGCCATCGCCCAGCTCATCGCGATGATGGACGGCCAGGCCGAGGGCGGCGCGCACGTCACGCTGCCGACCGCGCTCATCGAACGGTCGAGCTGCCGCCGCCTCACCTGACGCGGCGGTCAGCCTCGCCTGACACGCCTGTCGGCTCCGCCCGCGCACGCCGAGGGCTCAGCCGGACGCGCCGGCCCGGACCACGTTCAGCGGCGGGCGTCCGGCGACCAGTTCCACCAGCTGCCGACGCAGCAGGTCCGCCAGGCGTGGCGTCGTCGCGTCGGTGTAGCCGCCCAGGTGGGGCGTGACGATCACGCCGGGCGCCCGCCACAGCGGGTGCTCGGGCGGGAGGGGCTCGGGATCGGTCACGTCCAGGGCGGCCCGCAGCCGCCCGCGCTCCAGCTCGGCCACCAGCGCGTCGGTGTCGACCACCCGGCCGCGCCCGACGTTGACCAGCAGGGCCCCGTCGGGCATGGCCGCCAGGAACCGCGCGTCGACCAGCCGCTCCGTCGCCTCGGTCAGGGGAAGCGTCACGATCACGACGTCGACGCCGGGCAGCAGGTCCAGGACCTCGCCGACGCCGTGGACGCGCACGCCCTGATCGTCGCGCGCGGCGGACGCCACGGGCACCACCTCGGCCTCGAAGGCCCGCAGCCGCCGGGCCACCGCCGCCCCGATCGAGCCGTGGCCCAGCACCATCACGCGCCGGTCCGCGAGCGACGACCGCAGCCGCGGCGCCCAGTGCCCGTCGGC
>JAEZZV010000234.1 GCA_023418375.1 Actinomycetes bacterium
GCCGCTGGGGCAGGCCCGACGACGCGGCCGGCGCGGCCTGCTCCTCCTCCTGGCGGCGGCGGGCGCTCAGCGGCGTGGACGCCTGGATGACGGGCGGCTGCCACATCTCCTCGCCACCGGAGAGGGCCGCGCCCGCGAGGGCGTCGGGGCTCGGGGCGAGCGGGATCGCCGAGGCGGCGGCGGCGTTGCCGGCCGACATGTCCCAGGTGGGCGCGCCCTCGGTGTGCGAGCGACGCTTCGGCAGGCCGGTCTCGGTCGTGCCCTCGACGAGGGCCGCGATGTCGACCTCCTGCGCCGGGTTCTCGGCCGAGCCGAGCGCACCGGCGGCGACGTCCTGCACCGCTGCGGGTGCCGGGGCGTACGCCGCGTCGTGCACGACCGCGGCTGCCTCCTCCGGCAGGACGAAGCCCTCGACCCGCGCCGGGGCGGCGGTCGGCGGCGTCAGCGGGATCGCGCCCGGGTTGACGAACAGGACGAGCGGCATGCGCACCGTGACGAGCGTGCCCTTGCCGTCCGGGCCGGCGCCCATGTGCACGGAGGCGCCGAGACGCGCGGCGATGCGGCCGACGACGTAGAGGCCGAGGCGCTGGGCGCCGAGCACGTCGCTCGCGGACGAGGTCTCCAGGCGCGAGTTCGCCTGGTTGAGCTCCTCGGGCGTCATGCCGAGGCCCTGGTCCTGGATGGTGATGATGACGGCGGTCTCGTCGATGCCCGTGGAGACGTGCACGGGGGTGCCCGGGTCCGAGAACACCGTCGCGTTCTCGAGGATCTCCGCGAGCATGTGCGCGGTCGGCAGGGCGGTGTGGCCGAGCATCAGCGGGTCGACGGGGAGCTCGAGCTGGATGCGCTCGTAGTGCTCGATCTCGGACGACGCGGTGCGGATCACGTCGGAGGTCGGCAGCGGCTCGCGCAGCCGGCGTCCGGTGTCGATGCCCGCCAGGACCAGGAGCGACTCGCTGTTGCGGCGCATACGGGTGGCGAGGTGGTCGAGCCGGAACAGGTCGGCCAGCGTCTTCGGGTCCTCCTCCGAGCGCTCGAGCGCGTCGATGAAGGAGAGCTGCCGGTTGAGGAGGACCTGGTCGCGGCGGGCCACGTTGACGAACATCTCGGCGATGGACGCGCGCAGGGCGGCCTGCTCCTGGGCGACCTCGATCGTGGTCTGGTTCACCTCGTTGAACGCGGCGGCCAGGCGACCGATCTCGTCGCGCGACTCGATCGGGATCTTCGTCATGCGCAGGTCGGGGCCCTGACCCGGGATGGCGACCTGCTCGACCAGGTGCGGCAGCTCGTCACGGACGGTGGTCGCCGCCTCGGTCAGGCGCCGCACCGGGCGGACGATGGCGCGGGCGATCGACAGCGCGATGACGATGGAGAAGACCACAGCGAGGGCGGTGACGGAGATCGACAGGGCCGCCTCGCGGAGAGCGGCGTTGGCGACGTCGGTCGCGCGGTCGTTCGCGAGGCGGTCGATCGCGTCCCCGCTCGCGGCGAGGTTGTCCAGCTCGGTGTCGGCGGCGGCCACCCAGTCCGCCGGGAGCATGGACTGGGCGGCGGCGAGCTGGGCCACACCGGAGGCGTCGAGGCGGCTCAGCGAACGGCGGTAGTTGCCGAAGTCCTGGGCGGACGCGGTGAAGAGGATCGACTCCGAGATCTGGGCCTCGGGGTCCAGCTCGAGCGCGTTCAGGAGGCCCGCGACGTCGTTGCGGAGGTCGTTGTCCTCGTTGATGGCCTCGATGAGGAGGTCGAGCGCGGAGATGTCCGCCTCGCCCGCGTGGATGGCGGCGAGCGTCTCGCGACCGACGACACGCTCGCTCTCGTAGGCCTCGAGCAGCACGCCGAAGTCGCCGCCGGCGGCGACGATGACCGCCAGCTGACGGTCCTTCAGGCCCTGCGAGACGTCCTCCGGGAACTGCACGACGGACGAGATGACGGAGTTGTACTGCTGCTGGATGACCGACGGGGCGACCTGGCCGCCGTCGGCGAAGTTGCGCGCGGACCTGAGGATGCCGAGGACGCCGGACACGCGCTCGAACGCGGACTCGATGGTCGGGTCCAGGACGTCGAAGTCGATCTTCGCGGTCGCCGACGTGAAGCGGTTCGCGGCGGTGTCCGCGTCCTCCCGCGCCTCCTCCAGGGTGGTGTCCCCGGTGCCCGCGAGCGGGCCCAGCTGCTCCATCGTGACGGAGCGCTCGTCCTGCAGCGCGTTGGCGAGAAGGCGGCCCTGCTCGAGGGCGTCGAGGACCTCCTGGACGGCCCGGGACGAGCGCACGTCCTGCACGGCCTGGTAGGACACGAGGCCCGCGAGGCCGAACAGCACGAGCACAGGCACGGACAGGGCCGCGAGGACCTTGCCCCGGATGCCCAACCTGCGAAGCATGGCATCTCCTTCACTGTGCGGAGGCTGCGCATCCGCCGCACACCGTGCTGGATCCCGGCTGCGTCCACGTCGGCCGCCACCGTTGGATCAGCATCGGCGCACACGTCGTCCGGCATTAGGCCGTTCGGGCATCGAGGTCGGCCCCGCACACGATATCCGCCCTTTTTCACCCGCCTGCAACACTCGTGACCATGCTGGTCATCGGATTCACCCGCTCCGGCGGGCCGGAGGTGCTCGCGATCCGCCACGAACCGGACCCCGGGCCACCCGACGCCGACGACGTCGTCGTCGAGGTCGCAGCGGCCGGCGTCAACCGCGCGGACGTCCACCAGCGGGAAGGGCGTTACCCCCCGCCGACGGGCGCACCGGACTGGCCGGGCCTGGAGGTGTCGGGCACGGTGCTCGCCGCCGGCCCCGAGGCCCCGTGGTCCCCCGGCGACCGCGTCGCCGCCCTGCTCGACGGCGGCGGCTACGCGCAGCGCGTCGTCGTCCCCTCCTCCCTCGTCCTACCCGCTCCCGAGGGCGTGAGGCTGCCCGACGCCGCCGCGCTGCCCGAGGCCGCCTGCACGGTGTGGGCGACGCTCGTCATGAGCGCGGGCCTGCGCGCGGGCGAGACGGTGCTCGTGTCGGCGGCGGGCAGCGGCGTGGGGTCATCGGGCATCCAGGTGGCCAAGCGCGCCGGCGCGCGCGTGATCACCTCGGCGGGCAGCGACGACAAG
>JAEZZV010000304.1 GCA_023418375.1 Actinomycetes bacterium
CCTCCGGGCAGAACGCGCCCGGCCACGCCGCCGGGCAGGCCGCGACGGGTGACGAGCGCGGGGCCGGGGGCAGGCTCAGCCCGGCGGGCCTGACGCGCAGCACCGGGCCCGATGCCTGAGACGGCCACATCGACGCCCGCTCCCACGACCGGCCGTCCGCCGCGGCTGGGGCGGGACCCGCTCGTCGCCGTCTACGCGTTCCTCCTGGCGGCGTACCTCATCCCGGGCCGCATGATCGTCGAGCCCCTCGGCGCGCTCGGGCACCCGGCCACGATCATCGCCCTCGGCGCGGCGCTGCTCTACGGCCTCGGCCGGCTCCTCGGCGGCCACCTCGTGACCGGGAGCCAGCCGATGCGCACCGTGTTCGTCGTCTTCGGCACCGTCGCCCTGATCGCCTACCTGGCCGGCCACCTGCGACCCCTGAGCGCCCCCGAGGCCGCGGGGGCCGACCGCGCGCTGCTCACCGTCGTCGGCCTCCTCGGCCTGGGCCTCCTGACCGTCGACGCCGTCCGCGACAAGGACCACCTCGAGCGCCTGCTGCGCCTGGTGGTGGCCGGTGCGGCGGTCTTCGCCGCGATGGGCGTGCTGCAGTGGGTGACCGGCGTGTCCCCGACCTCGTACGTCCTCGTGCCGGGACTGACGTTCGTCGACGTCGACATCAACGTCGCCCGCTCCGACTTCACGCGCGTCCAGAGCACCGCGCTGCACCCCATCGAGTTCGGCGTCGTGCTCGCCGTGGCGCTGCCCCTGGCGCTGCACTTCGCGCTCATCGGGCGCGACGGACGACGGCCCTCGCGCTGGAACTGGCTGCCGGTGCTCACCATCCTGTTCGCCATCCCGCTGTCGGTCTCCCGCGCCAGCGTGCTCGGCGTCGCGGTCGCCGGGCTCGTCGCCGGGGTCGCCTGGTCCTGGCGCGTCCGCCTCAACGCGGTGTTCGCCGCCGGGCTGATCCTGCTCGCGATGCGCGCCGCGTTCCCGGGCGTGCTTGGCACGCTGCTGTCCACGTTCCTGTTCTTCGGCCAGGACCCGAGCATCGAGGGCCGCACCGAGGACTACCCCCGCGCGCTGGCCTACATCAGCGAGCGGCCGTGGTTCGGCCGGGGGCTGGGCACCTTCACGCCCGAGCAGTACTTCTTCCTCGACAACGAGTACCTGAACCAGATCCTCACCGGCGGGGTCGTTGCGGTGCTGACGATGGGGGCCCTCTTCCTCGTGGCGATGGGCCTGGGCCGGGGCGTCTTCCACCACTCCCCCGACCCGTGGGCGCGCTCGCTCGGTCAGTCGCTCGCCGCGGCGACGGCGGTCAGCGCCGTCACCTGGTTCACCTACGACGGCATGGCGTTCCGGACCAACGCGGGCCTCGCGTTCATCCTCATGGGCGCGACCGCGGCACTCTGGCGGCTCGAGGTCGGACGGCTGCGCTGGGGCCTCGGTGCCAACCGGGCGCGCGCCGTGGAGTTCGAGGAGGACCTCGACGTGCGTGCATGGAGCCAGGACCCGGCCGCGCCGCGGGAGGACCTCGTGCACACCGGTGCCGCCCGCGACCCCGCGGCTCCGGCGGGCGGGACCGTGCCCGGCGGGGCGACGCGACCCGCATGAGCACCGGGCAGGAGGCACGAGGGCGCCGGCGCGCGCCCCGTCGGTGGCTCGGCACCCTCACGAACGAGCAGCTGGGTCGACGGACCGTCGCCCTGGTCCTCGCGGTCACCTCCGTGGTCGCCGTCGGCGTGATGGTCAACGCGATCACCGGCCGCGAGGAACGCGCGGGCGCGCCCGTGCCGACCACGTCCCCGCCGCGGACGGCGCACCCGACCACGCGCCTGCCCGCCGACGTCGTGGCGGGCCCGGACACGACCGGCGTCCGGGACGGCACCACGCTGGAGCCCTTCCGCGCCGACGGCGCGCTCGACGAGGACGGGCTGGTGCTCGAGGGCGTGCTCGTCGAGGGCGACCTGGAGCTGGTGGGCGCTGACCAGGTGCTCCGCAACAGCCGCGTCGAGGGGCACGTCGTCGTCCGCGGCACGGGCGTGACGCTCGAGGACAGCGAGGTCGGCGCCCTGTCCGTCGCGAGCGCGACGCAGGTCGTCGTGCGCCGCGTCGAGGTGTTCGGCAACCCCGGCTCGGACGGCGTCCACGTGACGTCGGGGGACGGGCCGCGAGCCGCCGACGTGCTCATCGAGGGGAGCTGGGTGCACTCCCCGCAGGTCGAGGCCGACAGCCACTACGACGGCATCCAGGTCCGCGGCGTCGACCACCTGACGCTCCGCGGGAACACGTTCGACCTGGGGCCCTGGCACGAGCAGTACAACGCCGCGATCTTCCTCGAGGAGGCGAACGGCGGGAACGTCGACGTCCTCGTCGAGCGCAACACCGTCAACGGCGGCGGCTACGCACTCTACGTGGCCGGGCAGGGCGTGCGCCTGATCGACAACCGCTTCGGCCGCGACGCCAACTGGGGGCTGCTCTACCCCGAGCACCCGCCCTTCGAGGAGTCGGGCAGCGCCTGGGCCGACGACGGCTCACCGCTGTCCCTGCTCGACGGCGCCTGACACACCGACGACCGGCGGGCCCGCCCCGTCCGTTCCGGGACGGTCCCGCCGGTCGTCGGCTGCTCAGCCGAGCATGGTCAGCCGATGGCGCCGGGCCGGAGCTCGACGCCGCGGCCGGCGTCATCGGTGTTGCCGCTGAACTCCACCACGTCGTTCGTGCGCGAGCTGGGGAAGAGGGTCCCCCACCGGCCGCCACCGAGGACGGTGTCGGTGATGCTCACGTCGCTCGCGAAGCTGTAGAGCGTGTACCCACCGCCGAGGAGCACCGAGTCGGTGACGGTGACGTCGCGGTTGCCGCCGTTGGCGTCCTCGAGGAACAGGGCGGCGTTGTGCTGGGGCGCGAACGCGCCCAGGTCGATGTGCACGCGCTCGAGCGTGAGCCCGTCCACCCCACGCACCTGGATGCCGTCGTAGTGCGACGTCGCGGTGACCTTCGGGTTGTGGATCACCGAGTCGCGGATGACGACGCCCGTCACCCGGCCGGAGTCGGACGTGATGTGGACGCCGTCCCGGCCGGTGAGGCCGAACACCTCGACGCCGGTGACGGTCACGCCGTCGGCCCCGGAGATCGAGAGCGCGCCGAACTCGCCGCCGACGACCTGCACACGGTCGCCGCGGATGATCGCCTCGCCGTTCACGCGCACGTTGCGCAGCGTCAGGTCCGAGCCGGTGAAGACGACGTCGGAGTCGTAGACGACGTTCGCGATCTCCCCGGTCGCGTCGACGGTCCCGCCGGGCATCGGGGCCAGGGCGGTGCCGTCCGGGATGCCGACGGCACTGGGCGCGGTCGGGGCGGGCGGCGCGGCCGGTGCGGCGGGCACAGGCGCGACGGGCTTCGCGGTCGAGGGCGCCGGCGTGGGCTCTGGTGTCGGTTCCGCGGTCGGCTCGGCCGTGGGCTCTGCTGTCGGTTCCGCGGTCGGCTCGGCCGTCGGC
>JAEZZV010000324.1 GCA_023418375.1 Actinomycetes bacterium
GGCCGACGGGGTCGGCGGCGGAGGCGGTCGTGGCCGCGGCCGTGAGCCCGCCGACGGCCAGCAGCGCGGCGCCGCACGCGGCGGCCGCACGCAGGGAGGTGCTCTTCATGGACGTCCTCGTTCCGCGAAGGGTGGCTGGGAGCACCCGTCCGGCGCGCGCGGCGTCGGAGCGGGGTGCGCCGTCAGACAACCAGCGCGTCCGGACGCCCTCCATCGGTGAAGCGTTTCGTCGCCCCGCCTCGCGCAAGCGCTTCGACCCGCGCTCGCGGCACGACGTCGCCGACCGGGGTCGACGACCGGCCCGGCTGCCCCGGCAGCTGCACCGGCAGCCGCCCCGTCAGCCCGCCGTGAGGTGCTGCGACGCGGTCACGAGCGCGTACGGCAGCGTCGCGCGCGCCATCGTCCACGTGTGGGTCTGCCCGGGCTCCTCGCGCCACACCACGTCCACGCCCCGGGCCGCGAGCTTCGTCGCGACGTCCGCCGCGTGCCGCACGCTCATGCTGTTCTCGCCCGCGGGCACCGAGAGGAACAGCGTGAGCGGCGCGGGCAGCTCGATCGTCGAGGCGTACTTCATGACGTCGTGCTCGTCCCACTCGGCCTGCGTCGCGAGCATCGCGTGGCCGCCCTCGCCCGGGTCGGCGTACGGCCCCATCGACAGGACGGTGCCGAACTGGTCGGCGTGCCGCAGGCCGTGGTCGAGCGCGCAGTACCCGCCGGAGGAGAACCCGGCGAACGCCCGCCCGGCGCGGTCGGCCGCGGTCCGGTAGTGCGCGTCGACCCACGGCACGAGCACGTCGGCGAGGTACGTGTCGACCTGCGAGCCGCCCGTCGTCGAGTCGAGGCACTCGGTGTCCCGCGGCGAGGGTCCGGTGCCGTTGACGTCGGGCGCGACGACGATCATCGGCTGCACCTTGCCGGTGCGGATCAGCACGTCCATCGCCTGCGCCGCGTTGCCCGCGGCGAACCAGTCGCCCGACGCGCCGGGGCTGCCGTGCACGAGGTAGACCACGGGGTACCGTGTCGTCCCGGCCGGGTCGTAGCCGGGCGGCGTGTAGACCCACGTGAGCGCGTCGGTCGGCATCTTCAGGTCGGCCGGTGCGGGCACGTTCACCGCGGTCGCCGACCCCTGGTCGGTGCCGCCCGCGCGCTCCTGCGCCGTGCCGTGCTTGAGGCCGGGCGCCTCGCCGACGCCCCACGACGCGAGCGAGACGCGCAGCGCGAGGGTGTTGGGGACGTACCCGGCGATGACGTTCGCGGTCAGTGCGAGCCCGAACAGGGTCGTCAGCGTGGACAGCGCGACCCACGGCCACCCGCGGCGTCCGCGCCGGTGGCGCACGACCGCGAGCACGACCAGCCCGACGGCGACGACTCCCGCGGCCACCACGCTCCACCACGACGACAGCCAGTCGCCCCCGCCCAGGAGCTGCCGCATCACCGCGCGCGGGATGACGTCGGGGTGGGGCAGCGCCGAGACGTCGGCCGGGGTCGCGGGGGGAGTGCTCACCTCACCACCATGCGCGCTCGCGCTGCGTGGCGCCTGCACCCCTCCTGGACGCGACCTGTGAGCGACCCGAGATGCCCGGCTCGTCGGGGGTCGGGTGAGCCGGCCGTGCCCCGGGGCCGCGGCCGGTGGGGGGGTGCACCTGGGGCCGCGGGGTCGAGCGGGGTCGAGCGGGGTCGAGCGGCGTCAGTCCGACGTCGTGGGCGTGGACAGCCCCGCGGCGATGAGGTCCATGACGGACGAGTCCGCGAGCGTCGTCGCGTCGCCGACCTGCCGGTGCTCGGCGACGTCGCGCAGCAGGCGGCGCATGATCTTGCCGGACCGGGTCTTGGGCAGCTCGGGGACCACGAGGATCTGCCGCGGCTTGGCGATCGGCCCGATCTCCTTGGCGACGTGCGTGCGCAGCGTCTCCTGCACGGTCGCGGCGTCGGACGACGCGGCCTCGGCGGCGTCGCCCCGCAGGATGACGAACGCGACGACGGCCTGTCCCGTCGTCTCGTCGGTCGCGCCGACCACGGCGGCCTCGGCGACCCAGGGGTGCGCGACGAGCGCGGACTCGATCTCGGTGGTCGAGAGCCGGTGCCCCGACACGTTCATGACGTCGTCGACGCGGCCCAGCAGCCAGATGTCGCCGTCGTCGTCCTTCTTGGCGCCGTCCCCCGCGAAGTACAGGCCGCGGAACCGGGACCAGTACGTGTCGCGGTACCGCTCGGGGTCGCCCCAGAAGCCGCGCAGCATGGACGGCCAGGGCTCGGTCACCACGAGGTACCCGCCGCCGCCGTTCGGGACGGGTTGCGCGTCGTCGTCCACGACGTCGGCCGCGACGCCCGGCAGCGGGACCTGCGCCGATCCCGGCTTGGTCGCCGTGACCCCGGGCAGCGGGCTGATCATGATCGCGCCGGTCTCGGTCTGCCACCACGTGTCGACGATCGGCGTGCGGTCACCGCCGATGACGCGGCGGTACCACATCCACGCCTCGGGGTTGATGGGCTCGCCCACGGACCCGAGCACGCGCAGGCTCGACAGGTCGAAGCCGGCGGGGATGTCCTCGCCCCACTTCATGCACGTACGGATCGCAGTGGGTGCGGTGTACAGGATCGTCACGCCGTACTTCTGGACGATCTCCCACCAGCGGCCCCGGTGCGGGGTGTCGGGCGTGCCCTCGTAGATGACCTGCGTCGCGCCGTTCACCAGGGGCCCGTAGACGACGTACGTGTGCCCGGTGATCCAGCCGACGTCGGCCGTGCACCAGTAGACGTCGGTCTCGGGCTTGAGGTCGAACACGTTGAGGTGCGTGTACGCGGCCTGGGTGAGGTAGCCGCCCGTGGTGTGGAAGATGCCCTTGGGCTTCCCGGTGGTGCCCGAGGTGTACAGGATGAACAGCGGGTGCTCGGCGTCGACCTCGACGGGCGTGTGCTGCGACGACGCGACGTCGACGGCCTCGTGCCACCAGACGTCGCGCCCCGGCGTCCACTCGACCGGCTGACCCGTGCGCCGCACGACAAGCACGTGCCGCACGCTCGGCGCGCCCTTCGCGAGCGCCTCGTCGACGGCCGGCTTGAGCGCCGACGGGTTGCCGCGCCGGAACCCGCCGTCCGCGGTGACGACGAGCTTCGCCTCGGCGTCGAGGATGCGGCTGCTCAGCGCCTCCGCCGAGAACCCGCCGAACACCACCGAGTGCGGCGCACCCAGCCGCGCGCACGCGAGCATCGTGACGACGGCCTCGGGGATCAGCGGCAGGTAGATCGCGACGCGGTCGCCCGTGCCGACGCCGAGCGCGGCCATCGCGTTGGCGGCCTTGGAGACCTCGCGCTGCAGGTCGGCGTACGTGAGGGTGCGCGTGTCGCCGCCCTCGCCCTCGAAGTGCAGCGCGACCCGGTCCCCGCGGCCCGCCTCGACGTGCCGGTCCACCGCGTTGTACGCGGCGTTCAGTCGACCGTCGGCGAACCAGCGCGCGAACGGGGCGTCCGACCAGTCGAGGGTCTGCGTGAACGGCGTCGACCACGTCAGGAGGTCCCGCGCCTGGTCGGCCCAGAACCCGGGACGGTCCGCGTTCGCCCACGCGTACAGGTCCGCCCCGGCGTTGGCCTGGGCGGCGAACTCGCTCGACGGCGGGAACCGGCGGTCCTCCGTCGAGAGGTTCTCCAGACCCCGTGCGGCGGGCTGGTCGGACGATGGCGTGGGCGACCCGGGGGTCGTCGGCTCGGCAGACTGTTCGGTCACGGTGTCTCCTGCGCAGCGGCGTCGGTGCGGCGGTGGTGCTGACCTGGGTGGT
>JAEZZV010000361.1 GCA_023418375.1 Actinomycetes bacterium
GCCGGGGCCCGCGCGCCGGACAGGCCAGGCCAGCCCGCGACCTCCTGGGCGACACCCCTCGTCGGCGCGGAGCCCGCGTCGGCCCGCGTGACGGAGCACCCGACCGCGCCCGCAGCGGTGGTGCCGAACCCGCGCACCGACTGGGGCCCGTCGCTGGCGGCGGTAGCGCAGGCGCGTGCCGCCGTCGCCGCCATGCCGCTCGAGGTGCTCGCCGGTCAGGTCCTGGTCGCGGCCTACCCGGGCACTGACCCGGCCGTACCCGCCGGCCTCGTCGCCGCCCATCACCTCGGTGGGGTGATCCTCATGGGCGACAACGTCGCGTCGCTCGACCAGGTGCGGGCGACGGGCGCCGCCGTCCAGGGCGCGGCCGCCGCCGACGGCAGGGCCTGGCCCGCGGTCGTGGCGATCGACGAGGAGGGCGGCCGGGTCTCCCGGCTGCGCGGCCTGCTGGCGGACCTTCCCGCGTTCGCGACCTTCGGCGGCGGGGACGTGGCCGCCACCCGGGAGCGCTTCGCACGGCTGGGCGCCGACCTCGCGTCGCTGGGCATCACGATGGACTTCGCGCCGGTCGCGGACGTGACGGTGGGGCCGGCAGACCCGACGATCGGGGACCGCTCGGCGTCGTCGGACCCGGTTGCGGCGGCGGCCGCGGTCGTCGCCGCGAGCCGCGGGCTGCTGGACGGCGGCACCGTGCCGGTGCTCAAGCACTTCCCCGGCCACGGGTCGGTCACGACCGACAGCCACGTCGGGCTCCCGGCCCAGGTGGCGAGCCTCGAGCAGCTCTCGGCGCGCGACCTCGTGCCCTTCCGTTCGGCCGTCGACCTCGGCGCCCCGGTGGTGATGATGGGCCACCTCGACGTCGTCCAGCTCGACCCCGGGGTGCCGTCGTCGCTCTCGCCCGCCGCGTACCGGCTGCTGCGCGAGGGCCTCGGGTTCCAGGGCGTCGCCGTCACCGACGCCCTGGACATGGGTGCGGTGCCCGTCGGGTCCCCGGGCGAGGAGGTCGTGCGGGCGCTGGCCGCGGGCGCCGACCTCGTCCTCAAACCGCGCGACGTCGGGGCCGCTCACGCCGCCGTCGTGGCGGCGGTGCAGTCGGGTGCCCTGCCGCGCGAGCGGCTCGAGGAGGCCGCGACGCGCGTCGTCGCCCTTCAGCTCTGGGCGGGGTGAGGCCGGCGGGGCAGTGCGACGGGGAGGTCGTGGCCGCCCTCCTCGCCTCGTGGCAGTGGCGCCGATCCGGGGCGGTCTCCTCACAGCCGCCGCGCGCTGCCGATGACCAAGGTGAGGGAGGTCTCGTGTCCATCCATGCCGTCGGTGGCGTCAGGGCGCCGAGCGCCGCCGCGATCGCGGCGGAGATCTCCCACCTGCGCCGCCAGGAGCGCCAGCTCGTGCGACAGCTGACCGAGCTCGTCTCCGAGGGTGGCGTCGACGAGGGGGCGGGGATCAAGCAGCGCGCGCTCGAGGCGCAGATCGTCGTCGTCCAGATGCGGATCGCCCAGCTCGAGGCCCGCAGGTCCGAGGCGGTCCAGGCCGCCCTCGGTGCCGCACTGCCGGCGCTGCACGCGGACGGGGCCGGTGCGCCGTCGGCGGTCGACCGGGCCGGCGGCGCCTCAGGGGGAGGGCTCGACGTCCGCCTCTGACGCGCGCGCGGCCTTCTCCTCGGCGGCGACCTCCCGCAGCACCCGGACCCACGTCTGGGGCAGCCGGCGCCACGCGGCGACGGCCACCAGGCCCGCGACGGTGCCCGTCGTGATCGCGCACAGCACCAGCGGCGGCATCCCCGAGGACTCGAGGAAGCGCGTGACGTCGTCGTTCGGCGGTGGGGTGCCCACCGCGGCGACCACGGGGATCACCACCCATGCGAGCAGGCTCCCGATCGTGCACGCCGTCAGCACGAACGAGAGGGCGTGGTAGACGTCGCTGCGCGTCTGGGGTCGGTAGACCACCAGCGCAACCGCGAGGAGCAGCACCGGCAGGAGCACGCCGGCTGCGTGCGACAGGGACGTCGCGGTGGCGCTGAAGCTCCCGCCCGACCACGCCACGTGGGCGTCCGGCCCGACGACGAACCGGTCCACCCGCGCGCCGTTGGCCACCGCGACGAGCGCGTGGCCCGCCTCGTGCACGGCGGAGTAGGCGACGATGCCGAGGAGGGGGCTCGCCACCAGGCAGGTCGTCAGCACCGCGGTCCTCCGTCGCACGCCGCCGACGATAGCGGCGGCTCGGGGCGTCCGGAGGGGACGTCGGGGCGGCTACAGCGGCTTGCCGGCGCGCATCTCCGCGACCAGCGCCTCGACGACCGGCCCGAGCTCGCCGGCGTTGCGGCGGGCGACCGCCCGCTGGCGCTGGTACCCGGCGCCCTTGTGCAGGATCGTCCGGATGCCGGCGAGCTCCTCGGTGCACGACAGTCGCTCGGCCGTCGGGGCGAGGTCGTCCAGGAGGCGCTCCACCGCGTCGGTGACCAGCTCCTCGTCGCCGGCCGCGTTGGTGATGATGATCGCGTCCATGCCGTAGCGCGCGGAGCGCCACTTGTTCTCCTGCACGAACCACGGCTGAAGGCGGGGGAGCCGCTCCCCTGCGTCGTACAGCGTGGAGAAGTGCTCCACCAGGCAGTGGGTCAGAGCAGCGAGCGCGAGCACCTCGGTGAGGTTGGACGCGCCGTCGCAGATGCGCATCTCCAGGGTGCCCAGGCGGGGGGACGGGCGCAGGTCCCAACGGATCTCGGAGATGTCGTCGATGACGCCGGTGTGCAGCATGTCCGCGGCGTAGGCCTCGAAGTCGGCCCACCGGTCGAACTGGAACGGCAGGCCCGCGGTCGGGAGCTGCTGGAACATCAGCGCTCGGTTGGAGGCGTAGGCGGTGTCCTTGCCCCCCCAGAACGGCGACGAGGCGGACAGCGCCTGCAGGTGGGGGTAGCAGGCCAGCACCGCCCGCAGGATCGGCAGCACCTTGTCGCGCGACTCGATCCCCACGTGCACGTGGATGCCGTAGATGAGCATCTGGCGGCCCCACCACTGCGTGCGCTCGATGAGCGTCGCGTACCGCTGCTTGTCGGTGACCTTCTGGTTGCTCCAGGAGGCGAACGGGTGGGTGCCCGCGCACATGAGCTCGACCCGGAGCGGGTCGGTGATCCGCCGCAGCTCCTCGACGGTGCGGTGCAGGTCGGCGCCCGCCTCGGCGACCGTGCGGCACACCCCCGTGACGATCTCCACGGTGTTGAGCAGCAGCTCCTGCTTGATCGTCGGGTGGTCGCCGCCGTCGGAGGGCGCGACGGCGTCGAGCACCGTCTGGGCCACCTGGCGCAGGTCGCCCGAGTCCGCGTCCACCAGGGCGAGCTCCCACTCGATCCCGACGGTGGACCGCTCCGACTCGGCGAACGGGATCTCCATCAGGCGGTCCCCTCGGTCGCCGCGGGCTCCGGCCCGCTCACGGGCTCGACCAGGAGCACCTGCTGGCTGCCGGCGACGCGCGTGAGCACGATCGTCGCCTCGGCGTCGCCGCGCAGGTCGAGCTGCTTGCGCAGCTGCTCCGGCACGACGGCGGTGCCGCGCTTCTTGATGGCCACGCGCCCGACGCCCCGCTCCCGCAGCGCCGTGCGCAGGTGCTTGAGCCCGAACGGCATGGTGTCGAGCACCCGGTAGGCCGTCGCGGCGCCGGTGGGGACGAGGGCGTCCGAGGTCACGTAGGCAATCGTCGCGTCCAGGAGGCGCCCGCGCACCTGTTCCGCGACGCTGCCGACGAGGCCGGCCCGGATGACCGCGCCGTCGGGCTCGTAGAGGTAGGCGCCGACCGGGCCGGGGTCGACGTGGGGCGCGGGCCCGCGCAGCGCCGTGACGGACGTCCCGCGCACGACGAGCGCCGTCCGGCCGGGCCCGTCGGGCGCGAGCGGTCCGAACCACAGCCCCGCCTCGACGACGTCGCCGTCGACGCTCACCCACTGCGCCTCGGCGTCGGCGGGCACGGCGTCGTGCGGGAT
>JAEZZV010000273.1 GCA_023418375.1 Actinomycetes bacterium
GCCGAGCGGCGGGAAGCGCGCTCGGCACCCTCGCCGTCGTCGCGGTGATCGCCGCCGGCGCGACGGCCCTCCGACCGTCCGACGACCCGGCCGCGCCGCCCGCCACGCAGGTCACGACCGTCGGCGACCTGCAGGTCTCCACGGCCGCCGGCAGCGTCCCGGTCGACTCGAGCCTGGGCACGGTGCACGACGTCGGCGTCCTGCTGCGCCCCGGCCTCGACGACCTGCACCTGGTCGTGGACGACGACGGGTCGCACCTGCGCCTGCGCATCCTCGACACGACGACCGGAGAGGTCGGCGAGCCGCAGCTCACCCTCTCGTGGCCCGGTTCGACGGGGCTCCAGTCGCCGGCGCTGCCCGAGACGGCCACGGTCGCGCGCACCGGCTTCGCCCTCGCGATGGGCTTCGCGGAGGAGGATGCGAGCCTCGCGCTGCGCGTCGAGGGCGAGGTGGAGCCCGTCCGCGTGGCGACCTTCACCATCCCGGGCGTGGCCGACGGAGCGCGGGTCTTCCTCGTCGCCCTCACCGGAGCCGACGACCTGCAGACATGGCCCGACGTGACGCTCGAGACCGGGTTCCCGACGGAGCAGCCGCTCCCGGTGGGCACCCACGCGCAGCCCAACGAGGCATCGGTCCCGGGGGTGGCGGCGCCGACGCTCGAGGTCCGGGTCGCCACCACCCCGCAGGTCGTCGACGCCTCGGCCGGGGCGGTCCTCGACCTCGGGCTACCGGTGCTCACCCCCTTCGCCCGGACGCGCGCGGACGGCGCACTCGAGGAGCTCACGTACGTCCTGATCGTGGGCACCCTCGGCGACCTCAGCGGCGACCCCGACCTCGGTGCAGCGGAGGCGGCCGAGGAGGCGGTGCTCATCGGTGCCCGGTCGCCGCACGGCGCGGTCTCACCGATGACCGTCGCGCCCCTGCGACTGCTGCGGACGCCGGAGGCCGGGACAGGACCCCTCTACGGCTCGACGTACGGCACGGCCGACGTCGAAATCCTGGGCCTCCTGCCGGCGGACACGGCCACCGCCCGGCTGGTCGTCGAGCGGGCGGAGGGCCCCGAGCGCACGGAGCTGCCGTCGTTCGAGATCCCCGGCGCACCTGGCCGGTTCTACTTCCTCACGCTGCATGATCCCGTCGCGGGGGTGGCCGGGGTGCCGGCCTCCATCGAGATCGAGTCCGGCGAGGGGACGCTCACGCGGTGGTCGCTGGAGGGCGAGCCGCTCGGCTGAGGCCGGAGACGGCACGGCCCCGGTGCGCGCGCGGCGCACCGGGGCCGTCAGGTCTCAGCAGCCGACGAGGCGCTCCGCCAGCCAGCTGCGCACCTGCGCGATCGCGACGCGCTCCTGCGCCATCGAGTCGCGCTCGCGGATCGTGACCGCCTGGTCGGTGAGCGTGTCGAAGTCCACCGTGATGCAGTACGGGGTGCCGACCTCGTCCTGGCGGCGGTAGCGGCGGCCGATGGCGCCGGCGTCGTCGAAGTCCACGTTCCACGCGTTGCGCAGCTCGGCCGCGAGGTCGCGCGCGGCCGGCGAGAGGTCCTCGTGCCGCGACAGCGGGAGGACGGCGGCCTTGACCGGCGCCAGGCGGGGGTCGAGTCGCAGGACCGTGCGGACGTCGACGCCACCCTTGGTGTTGGGCGCCTCGTCCTCGGCGTACGCCTCCACGAGGAAGGCCATCAGCGAGCGCGTGAGGCCGGCGGCCGGCTCGATGACGTACGGGAGGTAGCGCTCGTTCTTGGCCTGGTCGAAGAACGACAGGTCCTGGCCGGAGTGCTCGCTGTGCGTCCCGAGGTCGAAGTCGGTGCGGTTGGCGATGCCCTCGAGCTCGCCCCACTCGCTGCCCTGGAAGCCGAACCGGTACTCGATGTCGACGGTGCGCTTCGAGTAGTGGGACAGCTTCTCCTTCGGGTGCTCGTAGTGCCGCAGGTTGTCGCGCGAGAGACCGAGGTCGACGTACCAGTCGGTGCGGATGTCGATCCAGCGCTGGTGCCACTCCTCGTCCGTGCCGGGCTGGACGAAGAACTCCATCTCCATCTGCTCGAACTCGCGTGTGCGGAAGATGAAGTTGCCGGGGGTGATCTCGTTGCGGAACGACTTGCCGATCTGGCCGATGCCGAACGGCGGGCGCATCCGCGCCGCGGTGTAGACGTTCTTGAAGTTCACGAAGATGCCCTGCGCGGTCTCGGGGCGCAGGTAGTGCAGGCCGGACTCGTCCTCGACGGGGCCGAGGTAGGTCTTCAGCATCATGTTGAAGTCCCGCGGCTCGGTCCACTTGCCGCGGGTGCCGCAGTTCGGGCACGCGATCTCGGCGAGGCCACCCTCGGGCTCGCGGCCCTTGCGCTCGGTGAACTCCTCGATCATCTGGTCCTCGCGGAACCGCTTGTGGCACGAGAGGCACTCGGTCAGCGGGTCCGAGAACACGGCGAGGTGCCCGGAGGCGACCCACACCTGCTTCGGGAGGATCACGGAGGAGTCGAGGCCGACGATGTCGTCGCGGCTGGTCACCATCGCGCGCCACCACTGGCGCTTGATGTTCTCCTTCAGCTCGACGCCGAGGGGCCCGTAGTCCCACGCCGACCGCGTACCGCCGTAGATCTCCCCCGACGGGAAGACGAAGCCGCGGCGCTTGGCCAGGCTGATGACCTTGTCGAGGCGGGACTCTGCCACGGGTGCTCCTTGCGTGCCGCACGTGGCTCGCGCGGCGGCTGGTGGGGACGGGTGCGCGGCGGGGACGGGAAGCGTCTGCGCCGATCGCCAAGGCTACCGGTGCGGGGGCCTGGCGTTTTGACACCGGCGCGCGGCGTAGTTGAGAATGATGCTCATGTTCAACCGTCGTCGCACAGCCCTGCTCGCCCTGCCGGTGGCCGTCACCGCCACCCTCGCCGGATGCGCTGGGGGAACGGGGACCGCCGACAGCGGTGACGGGCGGCTCCAGGTCCTCACCTCCTTCTACCCGCTCCAGTACGTCGCCGAGCAGGTCGGTGGCGATCTCGTCGAGGTCTCCTCGCTCACGCCGCCGGGCGCGGAGCCGCACGACCTCGAGCTGTCGCCCCGCCAGGTCCGCGAGCTCGGCGAGGCAGGCGTCGTCGTCGTGCTCGGCGGCTTCCAGCCGTCCGTCGACGAGGCCGTCGAGGCCCGGGCCCCGCAGCACCTCGTCGACGCAGCCGCGACCGAGGCCGTGGCCGCGCACATGGCGGAGGCGCACGCCGAGGAGGGCGAGGACGAGGAGCACGCCGACGAGGGCGGGGACGGCCACGACCACGCCGGGCAGGATCCCCACTTCTGGCTCGACCCGACCCTGCTCGCGGCCGTCGCGACCGACGTGGCGACGGCGCTCTCCGACGCCGACCCGGAGAACGCGGACGCGTACGCGACCCGACTCGCCACGCTCACCGACGAGCTCACCGCGCTGGACCAGGAGTACGTCGACGGGCTCGCCGACTGCGAGCGCTCCGTCATCGTCACGTCGCACGAGGCGTTCGGCTTCCTCACCGAGCGGTACGGGCTTGCCCAGGTCGGTATCTCGGGCCTCGACCCGGAGGCCGAGCCGTCGCCGGCGCGCCTCCGGGAGATCCGTGACGTCGTCGACGAGAACGGCGTGACGACGATCTTCACCGAGGTGCTCGTGAGCCCCGACGTCGCGGAGACGCTCGCCGACGACCTCGGGATCACCACCGCCGTGCTCGACCCGCTGGAGAGCCTGGCCGAGTCCACGACGGACTACCGTGAGGGCATGCGGACCAACCTCGAGACGCTGCGCGCAGCGCTCGGCTGCGCATGACCGCTGCGATCGAGGCGCGCGACCTCAGGGTTGGGCTCGGCGGGATGCCCATCGTGCGCGGGGTCGACCTCACCGTCGACGACGGCGAGGTCGTCGCCGTGCTCGGCGCCAACGGCTCCGGCAAGTCGACGCTGGTACGCGCCCTGCTCGGCATCGTGCCGCTGACCGGCGGCAGCATCTCGCTCATGGGCGCTCCGCTCGGGCGCAGGGTCCCGTGGGACCGGATCGGATACGTGCCCCAACGCGTCAGCGCCGCGACGGGGGTTCCGGCCACGGCCCTCGAGGTCGTGCTCTCGGGGACCATCCACCGGGGCCGGCTCCTGCCCCCGCGCGGTGCCCGCGCCCAGGCGGCGCAGGCCCTCGACGCCGTCGGGCTGGGCCCGCAGACCCACCGCGCCGTTCGCGAGCTCTCGGGGGGGCAGCAGCAGCGTGTGCTCATCGCGCGCGCCCTCGTCCGGGCACCGCGGCTGCTCTTCCTGGACGAGCCGGTCGCCGGGGTCGACCTGCCGAGCCAGCAGGCGTTCGCCGCCGTCCTCGACCGCCTCGTCACCGACGGGACCACCGTCGTCGTGGTGCTCCACGAGGTGGGCCCCCTGTCCCGGCTCGTCAGCCGGGCCGTCGTCCTGCGGCACGGGGCCGTGGTGCACGACGGCGCCCCGCCGGCCGCGCGCCCGGACCACGCCGGGTCGGAGCACGTCCACGTCCACCCGCACGACGGCGACGAGAACCGCTCCGAGCCCGAGCCGAGCACGGCTCCGACGGTGAGGTGGTGACGATGCTCGGGATGCTCGCCGACCCGCTGATGCAGCGGGCGCTCGTCGTCGCCGTGCTCGTCGGGATCAGCGCACCCGTGATGGGCACCTACCTTGTGCAGCGACGTCTCGCCCTCCTGGGCGACGGCGTCGGGCACGTGGCGCTCACCGGCGTCGCGATGGGCTGGCTCGTCGGCAGCATCGCCGACGTCACGCCGCACGACGCCCTCGCCGTGCCGGGCGCCGTCGTCGCAGCGATCATCGGGGCCATCGCGATCGAGGTGGTGCGCGAACGCGGCAGGACGACCGGCGACGTCGCACTCGCGCTCCTCTTCTACGGCGGTATCGCGGGCGGCGTGCTGATCATGTCGTTCGCGGGCGGCACCAACGCGAACCTCATCGGCTACCTGTTCGGCTCCATCTCGACGGTGAGCGTCACCGACGTGGTGGTCACGGCCTCCGTGGCCGTGCTCGTGCTCGTCGTCGGCGTCGGGCTGCGGACGGCGCTCTTCGCGGTCTGCCACGACGAGGAGGTCGCGCGTGCCTCCGGGCTCCCCGTCCGCCTTCTCAACATCACGATCGCGGTCGTCGCCGCACTCACCGTGACCATGGCGATGCGCGTCGTCGGCGTCCTGCTCGTGAGCGCACTCATGATCGTCCCGGTGGCGATCGCCCAGCTCGTGACGTCGTCCTTCCGACGCACGATGGCGACCGCGATGGCGATCGGCGTGGCGGTCTGCCTCGCGGGACTGAGCATCACCTACTGGCACGACGCGTCGCCCGGCGCGACGATCGTCGTCATCGCCATCGGCGTCTACGCTGGGACGGCCGTCGCCCGCCCCCTGTTCGCCAGGGGGAGAAGGCTGATGGGAGACCCTCACCCCGACCTCGACGACGACGTCCAGCTCACCCCGGAGGAGTCGCGCTGATGCAGCGGATGACCCGCCAGCGGTCCGCCGTGGCGGAGCTCCTCGCCGGCATCGACGAGTTCCGCAGCGCGCAGCAGGTGCACGAGGCGCTGCGGGAACGCGGCGAGGAGGTCGGGCTCGCCACGGTGTACCGCACGCTCCAGGCGATGAGCGACAGCGGCGACGTGGACGTGCTCCGCTCGCACGACGGTGAGGCCCTGTATCGGCGGTGCTCCCGCCGCGAGCACCACCACCACCTCGTGTGCCGGATCTGCGGGACGACGGTCGAGATCGACGGGCCCGGCGTCGAGGAGTGGGCGGCGCGGATCGCCGAGCGCTACGGGTTCGCCGACATCGAGCACACCATGGAGCTGGCCGGGACCTGCGCGGCCTGCGCGAGGGACATCGGCGGGCGCTGATGCCGGAGTGGATGTCCGGCTGGCCAGTGCTCGGGGTCTACCTGTTCTTCCTCTTCGGGGCCGTGGCACGGTCGCAGGCCATCTTCTGGGTCGGCCGCGGGGTGGCCGCCGGCGCACAGCGCTCGCGTTGGCGCGAGCGCGCGGAGTCGGCCCAGGTGCGCCGCGCGACCCGCACGGTGGAGCGCTGGGGCATGCCGATCGTGCCGGCGGCGTTCCTCACGGTCGGCTTCCAGTCGGCCGTCTTCCTGGCCGTCGGGCTGCTCAGGGTGGGCTGGCTGCGCTTCACGCTGTGGTCGGTGCCCGGGTGCCTCGTCTGGGCCGCGCTCTGGGGTGGCGGTGGGCTGGCCGCGCTCGCCGGCGCGCGGGAGCTCGCGGACCGCTCGCCGTGGTTGCTCGCCCTGGCGCTCGTCGCCGTCGGCCTGCTGGTCGCCGTGCTGAGCGCCGCCACCCGACGGCGCCGGGAACGGGGGGACGCCCTGGCGACGCTCACGGAGCAGGCCACGCACGACGCCGGCCCCCTGGACGGCTCGCGATGACGACGGGCTGGGCCGCCGCCCTCACGCGGTATCCCGTGAAGTCGCTCGGTGGCGAGGAGCTCGACCGGGCCGACGTCGTTGCGCGCGGGCTGGCGCACGACCGTAGCTGGGCGGCCTACACCGAGGACGGGTTCATCGGCTCGGGGAAGCGGACCCGGCGCTTCCGGCCCGTGGACGGGCTGCTGCACTGGACCGCCACCACGTCGGGAGAGGTCCCGGTCATCACGGGCCCGGACGGGCGTCGATGGCGCGCCGACAGCCCCGAGGCGTCCGCCGCGCTGAGCGAGTCGTGCGGCCAGCCCCTGCACCTGCGCCCGGAGGGCGAGGTCCACCACCACGACGACGCCCCCGTGCACGTGCTCACGTCCGCGTCTGTGCGCGCCCTCGCCGAGCGTGTCGGGGCGCCGCTCGACGTCCGGCGCTTCCGCGCGAACCTGCTGATCGACCTGGACGACGACGGCTCCGGCTCGCCCGCGGCGGTGAGGTGGCCCGAGGACGAGTGGGTCGGCCGGCACCTGACCGTGGGCGACGTCGTGCTCCGGCTCACCGCCCCGATGCCGCGGTGCGTCATGGTCAACGCCTCCCAGCCCGGGCTTGACGCAGACGGACGTGTGCTCCGCTCCCTCGCGGACCGGGCAGCGTGCCTCGGTCTCATGGCCGAGGTGGTCACCCCGGGCGTGATCCGCCGCGGCGACCGCGTCGTGGTCGAGTAGCCGCCCCGCGCCGACGGCGCTCGGCGCGGGAGCTCAGTGCGCCTGCGACACGCAGAACTGGTTGCCCTCCGGGTCCGACAGCACGACCCACGCGAAGCCGGACTCCTCGTGGCGCGCCACCTCGAGTGCGCCCTCGGCGAGCAGACGCTCCACCTCGAGCTCGCGATCCGGCGCCGCGAGGTCCAGGTGCAGGCGGTTCTTGCCCGGCGTGGGCTCACCGACACGCTGGAAGCCGAGCCGCGGGCCGCGCTCGGCCTCGACGATGAGGTACTCGTCGCCCTCGAAACCCTCCACCACGCGCCCGCCCAGCTGGCGGGCCCACCACTCGCCGAGCGCGCGCGGGTCGCGGCAGTCGATCGTCACCATCTCGATACGCATCATGACGCCGACGCTAGTGCGCCGGTCCGACGCCTGGCGCGTCGTCGCGCGGCGGGCGCGTCAGGAACCGGCGACCGTCCCGGGGGTCGAGCCCGCGGCCGAACCCGCGGCCTTGTCGATCGCCCCGCCGTAGCGCCGGTCACGCCGCGCGAAGGTCTCGACCGCGCGCCACAGGTGCCGGCGGTCGACGTCCGGCCAGTACTCGTCGAGGAACACCAGCTCGGCGTACGCGGCCTGCCAGATCATGAAGTTGCTCGTCCGCTGCTCCCCCGACGTGCGCAGGAACAGGTCGACGTCGGGCAGCTCCGGCTCGTCGAGGTACCGGGCGACGGTGCGCTCGTCCACCCGTTCGGGGTCCAGCCGTCCGGCCGCGACCTCGCGCGCGATGGCACGGGCGGCGTCGGCCAGCTCGGCGCGCCCGCCGTAGTTGACGCACATCGTGAGCGTGCACACGGTGTTGCCGCGAGTCAGCTCCTCGGCCGTCTCCAGCTCGGTGATCACCGACCGCCACAGCCGGGGCCGGCGGCCGGCCCAGCGGACCCGCACGCCCCAGTCGTGCATGGTGTCGCGCCGGCGGCGCAGCACGTCGCGGTTGAACCCCATGAGGAAGCGGACCTCGTCCGGCGAGCGCTTCCAGTTCTCGGTCGAGAACGCGTACGCGGACACGTGCGTGACACCGACCTCGATCGCGCCGGCGACGACGTCGAGCAGCGCCGCCTCGCCCGCCGCGTGCCCCGCGGTGCGCGGCAGGCCGCGCTCGTTCGCCCAGCGTCCGTTGCCGTCCATGACGATCGCCACGTGCTTCGGCACGAACTCGAGCGGGATCTGCGGCGGCCGCGCCCCGGACGGGTGCGGCGGCGGCGGCATGACGACGTGCGCACGCCCGGCTGCCGCCCCGCGCGGCGCGCCCGCCATCAGGCGCGCTCCACCATCGGAAGCGAGCGCAGTCCGCGCTCGAGGTGGAACTGCAGGAACGCGGCCACGAGCCCGCTCCCC
>JAEZZV010000032.1 GCA_023418375.1 Actinomycetes bacterium
GCCGACGCGCGGCCGGTCAGGCCGGGCCGGCCTCCGCGGCGAGCGCACGGATCCGGTCGACGCTCGCGTGCGCCTGCTGGGCCTCCATCGAGGGGACGGCGAGCATCGCCGAGTGCACCAGCGGGCCCGAGCGCACGGTCACCTCGAGCCAGCCGGTCCACCTCGTCTCCTTGCACAGGAGGAAGAGAAGGCCGAGCGGGAAGAGCACGACGGCCAGGACGATCGCCCAGACGGGGATGTGCTGGGTCCAGGCGCCACGGTCGACGACCCACCACTCCGAGCCCGCCAGCGGCGCCGTCCCGCGCGGCGTGACGACCCAGTGCTGCGTGACGCCGATGTCCCCCACCGACGCGACGTAGGGCTCGACGCCGACCAGGGGCGCGGGCGGGAACGTCGACACGACTGCTCCGATCTGCTCGCCCGGACTGCGTGCGGGGCGGCAGCCCCATCCTCCCCCACGGCGACGACGCGCGGCAGGCCGTTGGTCGCTCAGGCCGTTGGTCGCTCAGGCCGGCGGTAGCTCAGTCGACGTCCTCGCCCGCGAGCGCCATGGCTCCGAGGCGCTCCTCCTCGGCCACCTCCCAGACCTCCTTGGCGGCCCAGAGCCCGAGCAGGATGATCCCGACGCCGAGCACGAGGTCCGGCCAGGCGCTGCCCGTCCACGCCGTGAGCCCGCCGACCGCGATGATCGCCACGTTGACCAGCACGTCGTTGCGCGCGGCGAGCCAGGCGGCCGTCGTCATCGAGCCGGCGTGGTGCCGGATCCGCACGAGCAGCAGGGCGCACGTCCCGTTCACGACGACGGCGCCCAGCGCGGCGAGGGTGAGCGGCAGCGCGGCGGGCGCGACCGGGTCGCCGATCTTGTCGACGACCTGCCACGCGGCCGCGACAGCCGGCACCAGGATCACCAGCGCCATCACCTTGCCGGCGCGCGACCGGGCGCGGAGCGACCAGCCGAGCGCCAGGAAGATCAGCAGGTTGACCGACGTGTCCTCGAGGAAGTCGACGCTGTCGGCCAGCAGCGAGACCGACCCGATGGCGAGCGCCACCGCCGCCTCGACGAAGAAGTACGCCAGGTTCAGGGCTGCCACGCCGAGCACCGTCCGCCGCACCGTGCGGGCGCGGGCGGCGGCGTCCGGGACGTCGACGGGGTCGTTCACCTGCCCATCGTCCCAGGCCGCGGGAGGTGGCCCGTCAGCCCGCGAACGTGTGCACGACCCCGCCGAGGAACGCCACGGCGACGACCGCCAGGCCCGCCGCGACCGCGACGACGGCCAGGAACGCGAGCACGACGACGGCCGTCCCGAGCGCCTTCACGACGGCCATACCGGGACGCTACCTGCGGCGTCGTGCCCGCACGAGACCCGACCGGATCACACCGCCGGCCGGGCCGCAGCCGGACCACGGCCGTCGGCCGATGCCGGAGCCGGTGCCGCGGGCGTCAGCCCTCGTCCGCCTCGCCGGTGTCCTCGGCCTCGTCGTCCAGCGGGATGCCGGCCTCGGTCTTGACGTTCTCGACGGCCGTCTCGACGGCGGCCATGAACGCCTCGGTGTCGCTCAGGTCCCCGCTGTAGGGCAGGTCGAGCACGTACAGGGTCGACGTCGTCACGGGGCCGAGCTCCGGGTAGACGGCGACGTCGGCCGCCCGCTGGGTCGCGTCCTCGACCCACGGGAAGAAGCGCTCGTCGGCGATGCAGTCGGCCACCGCGGCGTCGTCGACCCCGCCCTCGGCGAGCGCGTCCTGGAGCACGCCGGACAGCTCCTCGGCGGAGGCCGCGGCGATGCGGTCCTGCGCGGCGAGCAGGGCGCCGTGCGCGAGGAGACCGGAGTCGCGGTCGTCCTCGGCGACGCAGCCGAACGCGGCGGCCGCGGCGATGGACGCGTCGTCGTCGCCGATGGGGTGGATCTCGAGGGTGACGTCGCCGTTGATCATCCGCTCGCTGAGCGCCTCGCCGTTCGCGGCCCAGAACTCGGCCGGCTCGGGGTCGGTGTAGTCGACGAACAGCTTGAGGTCGGCGATGCCGAGGACGCGCGCCGAGCCCGTGGGCGCGGCGTCCGTGCCCGGGCCGTTGCCGTCGACGTCCAGGCCGACGACCTTCTCCGTGTCGCCGTACATCACCAGGCCGTCGGAGATCATGTTGTCCGGGCCGCGGAGCCGGTCCCGGGCCTGCGCGGCCTGCACCTGGACCACCGTGACGGCCACGGCGGCCACCAGCACGACGGCCCCGCTGCCCCAGCCCAGCACGAGCCGACGGCGGCGCTTGGCGGCGGCCTCCTGGCGCGCCTGCTCCTCGGCCGCGCGTCGGGCCGCCTGGGCCTGGTTGCTCTGGACCTTGCCTCGCTTGGATGCGGCGTAGCTCATGACGGCGTCGTCTCCGTGGCACGACCGGCGGACCGGCCCGCGATCGGTAGGGGCTGTGATCGGCACGGATGCTAGTCGCGCGCGGGCCCGCCCGGCTGGGACCAGGCTGTGCGTCCGGCCGCGCCGGGTCGCGCCGGCGGATCAGGCCGCGGCGGATCAGGACGTGACGACGACCTCGAGCGTCCAGGGCCGGCCGGCACGAGCCGGCGGCGTCAGCTCCACGGGCCAGCGCGGCGCGAGCGCCTCGGCGAGCGCCTCGGGCG
>JAEZZV010000103.1 GCA_023418375.1 Actinomycetes bacterium
GGCACCGGCTGCGGCATCCAGGCCCTGCTCGCCACGCGGCACTCGGACGCCGTGGTGGCGACCGACCTCGCGCCGCGGGCGCTCGCCTTCGCGGCGTTCAACGCCGCGCTCGCCGGGGTGGCGCTCGACCTGCGCGAGGGGTCGATGCTCGAGCCCGTGCGCGGCGCCGGGGCGTTCGACCTCGTCGTGTCCAACCCGCCGTTCGTCATCACCCCCCGTGGGGCCGGTGGGGGCGAGGAGCGGTACGTCTACCGCGACGGCGGGGCGAGCGGGGACGACGTCGTGCGCGACCTGGTGGTCGGCGTCGGCGACGTGCTCGCCCCGGGCGGGGTGGCGCAGCTCCTCGGCAACTGGGAGCACCGCGGCGGCCAGGACTGGCGCGAGCGCGTCGGGGAGTGGGTGGACCGCGCCGGGCTCGACGCGTGGGTGGTCCAGCGCGAGGTGCAGGACCCGGCCGAGTACGCCGAGACCTGGCTGCGCGACGGCGGGACCTCGCCGGACCGCGACCGGCAGGCATGGCGCGTGGGGGTCGACGCGTGGCTCGACGACTTCGCGACGCGGGACGTCGAGGCGGTCGGCTTCGGGCTCGTGGTGCTGCGCCGCCCGGTGCGCGGCATGCCGACGCTGCGCCGACTGGAGGAGCAGGCCGGCCCGATGCACCAGCCGCTCGGGGCGCACCTCGCGGCGGCGCTCGCGGCGCACGACTGGCTCGCCGTCGCCGACGACGCCGAGCTCGCCGGCACGCGCCTGGTCCCCGCGCCCGACGTCGTCGAGGACCGGCACCACACTCCGGGCGTGGCCGAGCCGATGGTCGTGCGCCTGCGCCAGAACTCCGGGTTCGAGCGGGCGGTGACGGTGTCACCGACGGTCGCCGCCCTGGTCGGGGCGTTGGACGGGGAGTTCGCCGTCGGCCAGGTTCTCGCGGCGATGACGGCGCTGCTCGACCTGCCCGCTGAGCTCGTCGCGGCCGAGGTGATGGGACCGCTGCGCGACCTGGTGCGCGACGGGCTGCTCGTGCGCGCGGACGACGGCGCCGGCCGGCCCTGACCCGGGCCGCTACTCCGAGGGCCCCGGGGGCCGCGGCGCCGGGCCCGCGACCGGGAGCGTGACGGTGAACGTCGTCGCGCCGGGGGTGCCGTCGGCGGTGATCGTGCCGCCGTGGGCGTCGACGACGGCCTTGGCGATCGACAGCCCCAGACCCGTGCCCATGCCGGGGGAGCGGGCGGTGTCGCCCCGCGCGAACCTGTCGAACAGGCGGCCGACCAGGTCCGCGTCGATGCCGGGACCGTCGTCGCGGACGGTGACCGTCACCATGCCGGGCGCGTCGGCGCGGGTGCCGACCGACGTCGTGACGGTGGTCCCGGTGGGGGTGTGCACGCGCGCGTTCGAGAGCAGATTGGCGAGCACCTGGCGCAGGGCGGCGTCGTCGCCGGTGACGACGAGGTCGTCGGCGGTCTCGGGTAGGTCCAGCTGCCAGACGTGGTCGCGACCGGCGACGTGCGCGTCGGCCACGAGGTCCGCGGCCAGCGACGCGAGGTCCACCGGGCCGCGGTCGAGCGGTCGGCCGGCGTCGAGCCGCGCGAGCAGGAGAAGGTCCTCGACCAGGGAGGTCATCCGGCGGGCCTCGGACTCCACGCGGTCCATCGCCCGCACGACGTCCGGCGGCACCTCGTCGGGCACGCGCCGGACGAGCTCGGCGTAGCCGCGGATGGAGGCCAGCGGGGTGCGCAGCTCGTGGCTCGCGTCGGCGACGAACTGCCGCACCTGGGTCTCCGACCGGTGCCGCGCCGCCAGGGAGTGCTCGACGTGCGAGAGGAGCTGGTTGAGCGCAGCCCCCACGCGGCCGACCTCGGTGGCCGGGTCGGTGTCGGCGTCCGGGACGCGTGCTCCCAGGTCGACCTCGCCCCGGTCGAGCGGGGTGCTGGCGACGGCGCTCGCGGTCGCCGCCACGCGGGCGAGCGGGCGCAGCTCGCGCCGCACGAGCATGGTGCCGAGCAGGCCGATCACCGCCAGGCCCGCGAGGGTGACGAGAGCCGTCGTGACGACGTGCCGCGTGAGCGTCTGCTCGAGCTCGTCGAGGGGAAGGCCGGTCGCGACGACGCGTCCGTCCGGTGCGAGCTCCGCGACCATGCGGTAGTGGCCGAGGCCCGGCACGGACACCGTCCGGACCTTGCGGAGCACGCCGTCGAGCTGCTGGAGGACCTCCTCGACCTCCGCGGGCTTGAACCGCGCGATCGTCGCGTCAGCGGTGATGTAGACGCCCGCGTACACCGTCCCGTCGATGACCACCCGGGCCGTCCCGACGCGCTGGCCGGGGCCCTCGAGCTCTCCGCCCGGGCCCGTCAGGTTCCGGCGGTTCGCGTCCCGGACCTCGCCGTCGAGCTGGGTGACCAGCGAGTCGCGCAGGGCCACCGTCGACGCGACCCCGATGACCGTGGCGACCGCCGCGAGCAGCACGAGCACGAGCGCGACTAGGCGTCGCCGCAGCGGCCAGCGGCTCGGGCGCGGCGGTGTGCGCACGTCAGGCCTGGCCGGCGGGCTTGAGGACGTAGCCCGCCCCGCGCAGCGTGTGGATCATCGGGGCGCGCCCGGCGTCGATCTTGCGCCGCAGGTAGGAGACGTACAGCTCGACGATGTTCGCCTGACCCCCGAAGTCGTAGTGCCACACCCGGTCGAGGATCTGCGCCTTGGACAGCACGCGGCGCGGGTTGCGCATGAAGTACCGGAGCAGCTCGAACTCGGTCGCGGTGAGGTGGATCTCCTCCCCGCCGCGGAACACCTCGTGGCTGTCCTCGTCGAGCACGAGGTCGCCGACGACGAGCCGTGCGTCCTCCTCGGCGGCGGAGGCGCCCGCGCGTCGGAGCAGCGCCCGCAGCCGCGCGACGACCTCCTCGAGGCTGAACGGCTTGGTCACGTAGTCGTCGCCGCCCGCCGTCAGCCCGGCGATGCGGTCCTCGACGGCGTCGCGCGCCGTCAGGAACAGCACCGGGACCCTCGGGCGCGCCTCGCGCAGCCGGCGCAGGACGTCGAAGCCGGACATGTCCGTCAGCATCACGTCGAGCACGACGACGTCGGGATCGAGCGTCGCGGCGGACTTCACGGCAGCCCGTCCGGTGAGCGCCGACTCGACCTGCCAGCCCTCGTAGCGCAGCGCCGTCGCGAGCAGCTCGCCCAGCATCGGCTCGTCGTCGACCACGAGCACGCGCACCGGGGAGCCGTCCTCCCGGACGAGGCGGGGGGCGATGCCGGGGCGCGCCCCGGCGCGTGCTGGTGGGCGACCATCCATGCCGTCATTGTCTGCCGATCGGCTCCGTGGACGCTGTGCGAATGCTGTGCGATCCCTGTGGGATCCCCGGACGTGCGAGCGAGTCGGGCGGGCGGATCAGGCGAGCGTGTCGAGGCCGGGCAGCGAGCTCCAGTGCAGGACGGTGCTGCGGAGCTCGCCCAGCCACGCCGGGGCCCCACGACCGCCGAGCTCGTCCTGGATGGCCAGCACGAGCAGGGCCATCCGGTAGTGCGCGAGGAGCGGCACGTCGGCCAGGCGGCCGGCAGGAAGGGGGTACTCGGCCAGGTACGCCTCGACGGCGGTCGCCGCGAAGCGACGGGCGTCCACCGGGCGGTTGCGCAGCGACCACAGCGGGTGGACCAGGAGGATGGCGAGGTCGGTCGCGTACCAGTGCCGCGAGGCGACGTCGAGGTCGAGCACCGTGAGGCCGCCGTCCGGGGCCAGCAGCAGGTTGCCGTGATGCAGGTCGTTGTGGACGACGCCGTAGCCGGCGGGCTCGGTGGTCAGTGTCGCCATGCGGTCCCCGAGGTCCTCCCACAGGGCACCGATCTCCGCGTCCCGGCAGCGGGCGCGGAAGTGGCGGTGCTCGTCGCACCAGCTCCCCAGTGCAGCACCGCCGCCCCACCCGACCGTCGCGGCGTGGATCCGTCCGAGCGTCCCTGCCCAGGCCCGGACGAAGCCCGGCGCGAGCGCCTCCGCCTCGCGCACGTGGCGTCCCGGGGCCCCGGCCGTCAGGCAGACGACGTGGCCCGACACCACGTGGAGGACCTCGCCGTCGAGCGCGGGTAGGTACCGCACGACCGGGACGCCTGAGGCCAGCAGGTACTCGGCGAGGGCGACGACGTCGCGTTCCCGCGCACGCTCGCCCTCATGCGCGTGGCCGTCGAGGGGCCTGATCTTGCAGAACGCGTCCTGGCCGTCGCGCCGGCAGGTGAGGACCAGGCCGTCCGGCGCACCCTCGCGCGTCACCGGGCGGGCGGTCGAGGGGTCGACGCCGAACCGGGACAGTGCCTCCGCGACGACGTCATCAGGCACGAGGATCGGCACGGCCGGACGGTATGCCCCGGTGCCGACACGATGCTGGTCTCCTCGGACCGCCACTGGTGTCCCCGGACCGCCGCTGATGCTCTCGGACCGCCGCCGATGACCGTCGGCCACGCTCGATCCGGGGATGGAGGGCCGGGGCGGCGGGTCCGACCCGGGGGGCACGGCGGTGTTCGAGGCGGTCGCCTACCGTAGGCGGCGTGACACCCGACCTCAGCGCCGCGCCCGCGCCCGCGCCGGGGCCGATGACCTCGGTCCGGCACGAGGTCGCCGTGCGGGCGGTCGTCGTGGTGGTCGGGGCGCTCGCCGCGCTCGGCGTCTGGGCCACGTGGTGGGTGTTCGTCGGGACCTACGAGGGGCAGCTGCTCGACCAGGCGTCGTTCGAGGGCGCCGAGTTCGGGCGCAACCGGCTGTGGCGCGTCGCCGAGCCGGTGCTCGACGTCATCTCCGTGCCGTTCATCGCGGCCGTGCTGGCCGTGGCGGTGATCGTGGCCCTGGTGCGCCGCCGCTGGCTGCTCGCGGCACAGGTGGCCCTGCTCATCGCGGGCGCGAACGCGTCGGGCCAGCTCCTCAAGTACGGGGTCTTCTCCCGGCCCGACCTCGACGTCGCCGACCGGCTCGCCAACACCCTGCCGAGCGGGCACACGATCGCTGCCACGTCCTGCGCCGTCGCGCTGGTCCTCGTGGTGCCGCGCAGGTTCCGGGCGGCGGTCGCCGTCGTCGGGGCGCTGTACGCCGCCGGGACGGGGGTGTCGACGCTCGTCGGGGCGTGGCACCGGCCCGGCGACGTCGTGGCGGCGGTCCTGCTCGTGCTCGCCTGGACGTGCCTGGTGCGGGCGCTCGGGCCGAGCGGCTCGCGGGGTAGCCACACCGACCACAAGCGCGAGTCGACGGCGGCGAGCCTGCTGCTCGCCGGGGCCGTCGTCGCAGGCGGCGTCGCTGGCCTGGCGCTCGCCCGCACGCTCGAGGCGCTCCGGGAGGTCGAGGGCCAGTTCCACTCCACGGGGCTCGAGGCGCGGGGCGACCTGCTCACCGCCTACGCGGGCGGCGCGCTCGGGATCATCGCGGTGTGCGCGGCCGTCTTCGGGGTGGTCCTCGTGGTCCTGCGGGTGACCGAGCCCGGCCGGGTGTCATGATCGTCCGGCGGCCCGGTCGGCGGCCCGGCGCGCCGTGCGCTTGACGCGAGGTCGTAGAGTGCGCCTCCGACGGACCCGTCGGTCGGCAGCCCGTCGCCCGCGTTCCCGTCAGGAGAGGTCCCACCACCGTGCCAGGTCGCAAGCTCGTCATCGTGGAGTCGCCGGCCAAGGCGCGCACGATCGCCGCGTACCTGGGTGACGGCTTCACCGTGGAGGCGTCCGTCGGACACATCCGCGACCTCCCGCAGCCCTCGGAGCTGCCGGCGGAGATGAAGAAGGGACCCTTCGGCAAGTTCGCCGTCGACGTCGACAACGGCTTCCAGCCGTACTACGTCGTCGACCCGGACAAGCGGAAGAAGGTCGCGGAGCTGAAGAAGGCGCTCAAGGACGCCGACGAGCTCTACCTCGCCACCGACGAGGACCGCGAGGGCGAGGCCATCGCGTGGCACCTGCTCGCCGAGCTCAAGCCGAAGGTGCCGGTCAAGCGGATGGTCTTCCACGAGATCACCCGCGAGGCCATCGAGCGTGCGCTGGCCAGCCCCCGGGACCTCGACGACAGGCTCGTCGACGCGCAGGAGACCCGCCGCATCCTCGACCGCCTCTACGGCTACGAGGTCTCGCCGGTGCTGTGGCGCAAGGTCCGCCAGGGCCTCTCGGCGGGACGCGTGCAGTCGGTCGCGACCCGCATGGTCGTCGAGCGCGAGCGCGAGCGGATGGCCTTCCGCGAGGCCGACTACTGGGACGTCAAGGGCACGTTCAGGCTCGCGCCCGGGGCGGGCGCCGCCGACGACACCCCCTTCGACGCGCGGCTGCTCTCCCTCGGCGGCGCGCGCGTGGCCACCGGCCGCGACTTCGACGACCGCGGCACGCTGCGGGGCCGCGGTGACGTCGTCCAGCTGGGTGAGGCCGAGGCGCGCGCGTGGGCCGCGGCGCTCGAGCCCGCGGCGTTCTCGGTGCTCGAGGTCGAGACCAAGCCGTACACGCGCAAGCCCGCGGCACCGTTCACCACCTCGACGCTCCAGCAGGAGGCCGCCCGCAAGCTGCGGCTCGGCTCGCGGCAGACGATGCGCGTGGCGCAGGCGCTGTACGAGAACGGCTACATCACCTACATGCGGACCGACTCGCCGGCGCTGAGCCGCGAGGCGACCGACGCCGCGCGTCGGCAGGCCGCCGACCTGTACGGGCCGGAGTTCGTGCCGGAGAGCCCGCGCGTGTACTCGGCGAAGAACAAGGGCGCCCAGGAGGCGCACGAGGCCATCCGGCCCGCGGGCGACCACTTCCGGACCCCGGGCCAGGTGGCGCGCGAGCTGTCCGGCGACCAGTTCCGGCTCTACGAGCTGATCTGGAAGCGCACGATCGCGTCGCAGATGGCCGACGCGCGGGGCTCGACCGCGTCCGTGCGGCTGGGCGCCGACGTCGACCGCGTCTCCGGGCTGCCGGGTGCCGACGCGCCCACGCGGGCCGTGTTAGCGGCGTCGGGCACCGTCATCACCTTCCGGGGCTTCCTCGCCGCGTACGAGGAGTCGCGCGATGCCGAGCGGTACGCCGACGAGAACGGCGGCGGCGCGGGCGGGACCGAGCGCGGCGAGCGCGAGGCCCGGCTCCCCGAGATGGCGGCGGGCGACCCGCTCACCGCGCTGGCACTGGCGCCCGACGGGCACCGGACCTCCCCGCCGCCGCGGTACACCGAGGCGAGCCTGGTCAAGGCGCTCGAGGAGCGGGGCATCGGGCGGCCGTCGACGTACGCCTCGATCATCGGCGTCATCCAGGACCGCGGGTACGTGTCGAACCGCGGGCAGGCGCTCGTGCCCAGCTGGCTGGCCTTCGCCGTGACCCGGCTGCTCGAGGAGAACTTCGACCGGCTGGTCGACTACGACTTCACCGCGGCCATGGAGGAGGATCTCGACGCCATCGCCGCAGGCCAGAAGGACCGGGTGGCCTGGCTGACCCGCTTCTACTTCGGCGCGGGTGAGGGGGGTGCCGCGGGCGACGCGCTCGGCCTGCGGGACCTCGTGGAGAGCCACCCCGAGATCGACGCCCGCGAGGTCAACTCGATCGAGATCGGCGACGGCCTCGTGCTGCGGGTGGGCCGGTACGGGCCGTACCTCGAGGACGCGGCGGCGCCCGCGGTCGAGGACGGCACGCCGCGCCGCGCCTCCGTGCCCGAGGACCTCGCGCCCGACGAGCTGACGGTCGCCAAGGCGCGCGAGCTGCTCGAGACCCAGCCCGACGGCGACCGCGTGCTGGGCGAGGACCCGGCGACGGGGACGACGATCGTGGCGCGCAACGGTCGGTACGGGCCGTACGTGACCGAGGTGCTGCCCGAGCCGGAGGTGCCCGAGGGGCTGTCGGCCGCCGAGAAGAAGCGACGGCTTGCTGCCGCGCCGAAGCCGCGCACCGGGTCGCTGTTCCGGTCGATGCAGCTGCAGACCGTGACGCTCGAGGACGCGCTGCGCCTGCTGTCGCTGCCACGCGTCGTCGGGGTGGACCCCGCGACCGGCGAGGAGATCACCGCGCAGAACGGCCGCTACGGGCCCTACCTGAAGAAGGGCACCGACTCGCGGACCCTGCCCAGCGAGGACGCCATCTTCGAGACGACGCTCGAGGAGGCCCTGGCGATCTACGCCCAGCCCAAGCGTGGGCGGGGCCAGGCCGCGTCGACGGCGGCGCTGCGCGAGCTCGGGCCGGACCCGGTGTCGGCCAAGCCGATCGTGGTCAAGGACGGGCGGTTCGGGCCGTACGTGACCGACGGCGAGACCAACGCGACCCTGCGCAAGGGCGACGAGGTCGAGTCGGTGACGCTCGAGCGGGCCGCCGAGCTGCTCGCCGAGAAGCGCGCCCGGGGCCCGGTCAAGCGGACGACGCGGGGCGGGGCGCGGAAGCCGGCGGCGAAGACGACGACGCGGAAGCCCGCGGCGAAGAAGTAGGAGTCGCCGGCCGTCAGGTCCATGGCGCAGGCCGAGGCGCCGTCAGGTCAGCGGCATCGCGAGGATCGCGGGCGGGCGGACGCCGTCGGCCAGGGCTCGCAGCACCGTCCGCTCGTGGGGGACGACGGGCTCCGGCAGCGCGCCGAGCGGGAACCAGCGCATGTCCGCGCAGCGGTCGCGCTCCAGCGGCTCGGGCGTGCCCGACCAGCGGCGCGCGCGGAAGAAGAAGTCGCAGCGCTGCTCGATCGCCGGGCCGCCCGGGATGAAGCGGTGCAGGGTCGTGAGCGGCTCGAGATCCGCCTCGTCGACGACGACGCCCGACTCCTCCGCTGCCTCGCGGACGGCGGCTGCCGTGATCGTCTCCCCGGGCTCGAGGTGGCCCGCCAGGACCGCCCAGTGCTCGTCCATGTACCCGGTGCCGCGGCGGAGCTGCAGGAGCACCTCGTCGCCGCGCTGCAGGACGACGTACGCCGCCGCCACGAGGAGCGCCCGGCCGGCGGGGTCGTCGGTGTACGCCATCGGGCCAGGGTAGTGAGCGGTTCAGGCCTCCGGCGGCTCCTCGTCGTCGGTGCGGAAGCCGATCACCTTGTGGGTGCCGTCGCAGTAGGGCTTGATGCCCGAGGCGCCGCACCGGCACAGGGCGACGGTCGACCGGCGGCGCGGGGCGGGCGTCCCGTCGGGCAGGAGGATCTCGACGTCGCCCCGCACCAGGAGGGGACCGTGGGGGCACGCGGTGACGCTGGCCCACGGGCGGTCGGTCGTCGTCGTCATCGGACCAGTGAAACCCGCGGCGCGGGTCGGCGCTCGTCGGGCGTCCCTCCGGATGCGTGAGCGCCGGGCGGGTGCGACGCTGCCGGAGCGACGCGCCTGGTCGGTCGGGCTGTCCCGCCGGGCCGGCCAGGCGCCCGGACGAGGAGGACCATGCACGTTCCCACGGCTCGCGGGCCCCTGAGCTCGGCCCTGCTCACCGCCCTGCGCGGCGCGCCGGGTCCGGTTCCCGACGTGCGCGCGGCGGCCGAGCGGGCCGTTGCCGGCAGCGCCGACGTGCTCGCCGACGACGACGTCCAGCTCGCCCTGCTGTGCATGTACGAGCTGCACTACCGCGGGCTCGACGGCGTCGACGAGGCCTGGGAGTGGGCGCCCGACCTGCTCGCGGCCCGCGCGGTGCTCGAGGAGGCGTTCGAGGCCGCGGTGCGCGACCTCGTGCCGGTGCCCGACACCGCCGCGCGGACCGCGACCGAGGTCGCCGAGGCGCTGTTCGAGCTCACCGCCGACGACGACGGGCCGAGCGTCTCGGGGTACGTCGCCAAGCGGGCGACCGACGAGCAGCTGCGGGAGTTCGTGGTGCACCGCTCGATCTACCACCTCAAGGAGGCCGACCCGCACTCGTGGGCGCTGCCGCGGCTGACGGGCCGGGCGAAGTCGGCGCTCATCGAGGTGCAGGCCGACGAGTACGGCGGCGGGCGGCCCGGGTACATCCACTCCGAGCTGTTCGCCGGGACGATGCGGGCGCTGGGGCTCGACGACACGTACGGCGCCTACGTCGACGCGGTACCGGCGCCGACCCTCGCCAACGTCAACCTCATGAGCCTGTTCGGTCTGCACCGGCGGCTGCGCGGGGCGATCGCGGGGCACCTCGCGGCGTTCGAGATGACGTCGTCGATCCCGTGCCGCAAGTACGGCAACGGCTTCCGGAGGCTCGGGTACGGCGAGGACGTCACGCGGTACTTCGACGAGCACGTCGAGGCCGACGCCGTGCACGAGCAGATCGCGGGCCGCGACCTCGCGGGCGCGCTCGCCGAGGCGGAGCCGTCCGTGCGCGACGACGTCCTGTGGGGAGCGGCCGCGTACCTGGCGGTCGACGGGCTGGCCGGGGCGCAGATGCTGGGCGCGTGGGAGGCCGGGCGGAGCGCGCTGCGGGGGTCGGTCGCCGCGGCCGCGTGAGGGCCTCGCCGGGGCGTCCGGGTGCAGGCTCCGGCCCGATAGGTTCGATCGGGTGACCGACGTCCTCGGCCAGGGATCGTTCGCCGTCCGGATGGAGTGGGGGCGCGCGGGTGCCATCGCGTGCCTCGCCGACGTGACGGTGGTCGTAGACGTCCTGAGTTTCTCGACGTCGGTGACGGTCGCGGTCGAGCGGGGGGCGCGGGTCTTCCCGTCGCCCTGGAGCGACGAGCGGGCGCGGGCCCTGGCCGCGGAGCACCGGGCGGTCCTGGCCGTCGGGCGTGCGGAGGCGCGGCGCGACGGGGCTGTGGTCGCGCCGTCGCTCTCGCCCGCCGACCTCCTCGAGGGTGCGCCGGTCGAGCGGCTCGTCCTGCCGTCACCCAACGGGTCCGCCATCGCGGCGGCCGTCGCGGCGGAGGGCTCCGC
>JAEZZV010000138.1 GCA_023418375.1 Actinomycetes bacterium
GCCCACGCCCGCCCGCGCCTGCGGGCGGGGCCCGGACGCGCGTCGCTCAGGCCTTCGCGAGACCTCCGCCGACCCAGGCGCGGATCGCGGCCGCGTCGGCCGCCGAGAGGTCCATCCGCGCGCCCCGGCACAGGCCCACCACGTTGTCGGCCCACGTCGTGGCGATCGCCTTGGCCGTCGCCTTCGCGTCCAGGGCCAGCCCCGCGTACAGCACGCCGGCGATCACGGTGTTCACCGATCCGCGGCCGATCGGCTCACCTGCGGCCTGGCACGCGTCGCGCACCCGGCGGGCGGTCTCCGGACGGTCGAACGGGTGCGCCGCGACGTCGGCGGCCAGAGCCTCGAGGAGCACCCGGTACCGCTCGGTGGGCAGGTTCGGGATGTCGGTGACGGCCACGACCTGCCGCTGCAGCGGCGGCAGGTCGACGCTGCCCGCGACCGGCAGGTCCGCCTCGCTGAACCGGGCGGGGTCCCACACGAAGTTCGACGCGGTGGTGACCTCGGGGACGTCGCGGGCGAGCCACGCCGTGAAGCTGCCCGCGCCGCCCCAGTCGGAGCGGAGCGCCGTGTCGGCCGCGAGCGCGGCCTGCGCGACCACGCCACCCACGACGGGCCGGTCCGCCGACCGCACCATCCGCAGGACCGCCCGACGCGCCGGCGTGGCGGGCGGCGCGGTCGCGCGGCGGGCGCCCGTGGTGGGCTCTGCCGCCCCGTTGACCTGCACCTCGGGCTCGGTGGTGCGGACGAGCTCGGCGAGCTGGTCGGCGGTGACGACGGTGTCCGCGACGGCGCGGTAGGCGCTTGCCGCCGGGCTCGCCGTCACGATCGTGACGCGCCGGTCGGCCGCCCGGCAGCGCAGCGCGAGCGGCGTGAAGTCGGCGTCGGCGGACACGATGACGAACTCGTCGTACCGCGTGGGCGCGGCGAGGGCGTCCACGGCGTCGAGCACGAGGTTGATGTCGGCCGAGCTCTTGCCCTGCTGCGTGAGCGACGGGCAGTCGACCACGGTGAACCCGGCGCGCGTGAAGTTGGGCCGGAACTCCGAGAAGGCCGATGGGTTGAGGTAGCAGGCCCGGATGAGGAAGCGCCGCGCGAAGTCTCCGTCCGCGTCGGTGCCCGTCTCCAGGGAGGCGAGCCAGTGCCCGGGCTCCTGGGCGAAGGCGGCGGCCGCCGCGGGGTCCAGCCGCCGGAGCCCCAGGTACACGTTGTCGAAGTCGACGAACAACGCGCAGCGCAGGCGTCGGACGGACTCGCGGGCGGTCTCGACGATCTCGGTCACGTGCGCATCCTCCCGCGTCGCGGGCCGCGGCGGGCACCGACCGGCCGGGCCACCCCTCAGCCGGCCCGCGCGGCGTGCACGGGACCGGGCAGGTCGCCGGGGTCGCGCAGCGCGACGTCCACCACGAGCAGCGCCTCGGCGTCGTACGGCCCGAACGCCAGGACCTCGCCGTCAGCGCCCACCGCGAGCGAGCGCCCGATGCAGCGCCAGCCGTCCCACGCGCCCCCCACGACCGGCCCGACGTTGCTCACGCCCACCACGGGCATCCGGTACTCGGTCGCCAGCGTGCGGTAGGCGCCGAGCCACAGGTCCCCGTAGGGGTCGGCGGCGTCGTCGTGGTCCGGCGGGACGGCCCAGGCCGAGGGCGAGAGGACCACCTGCGCGCCCATCTGGCCCAGGGCGCGGCCGAGCGCGAGCGAGGAGGGCAGGTTGTCGGCGCAGATGTCCAGACCCACGGCTCCGACGGGCGTCGCGGTCACAGCCAGCGAGGTGCCCGGCGTGTACAGCTGCAGGGCGATCGCGAGCTCGGAGACCTTGCGGTGCCGGGCGAGGAGCGTGCCGTCGGGTCCGAGCAGCACCGCCGCGTTGTGCAGGCGGTCGCCGTCGCGCTCGACCAGCCCGGTCGCGACCAGGACGCCGGCGTCGGCGGCGGCGGCGGCCAGCCGCTCGGTGACCGGCCCCGGGACCGGCTGCGCGAGGGTGCGCGCGGACGCGTGCATCCAGCCCAGGTCGAGGCACTCGGGGAGCACGACGGCGTCGCACCCCTCGGCCGCGGCCGCGGCGACCGCCACCTCGGCGCGCGCGAGGTTCGCCTCCGGCTCCCCCGGCTCGACCAGGACCTGCGCCATCCCGATGCGCACGGTGCTCACGGGCGCAGGCTACCCAGCGGGCGGGCGAGGCGGTCTCACCCCTGTCCGGGCGTGCCTCCCGGTGGCATGCCAGGGCCGCCCATCGGGGCCTGGGGCAGCGAGGTCTCCTCGGCGTCGGTGAGCCCGGTGAGTCCCGACCCGGTCGACCCGTCGTCGTCCTGCGCGACCGGCGCCGCGAGGTCCGCCAGCACCACCACGTCGCCGACGGACAGGCCGGAGAGGATCTCCGTCCGCTCAGCGCCCACGGCGCCCACCTCGACCTCGACGTCAGCAGGGTCGCCGCCGTCCGGCAGCACGGTCACGGAAGCGACACCGTCCGTGGTGTGCACGGCGGACGTCGGTACCGTGAGCGTCGCGTCGCCCGTGCCGACCGTGATGGTCACCTGCGCGGCGGCGCCGTCGAAGAGCGCGGCCCCGGTCGGGTCGAGCGCGACGACGACCGCGTACTCGGGGTCGCCGCTGTCGGAGACGTCGAGCACGCCGACGCTGCTCACCGTGCCGGTGAGGACCGCGTCGGTGCTCGCCACCGTGATCTCGGCGGATCGCCCCACCTCGACGGTGTCCACGACGGCCAGGGGGACGGTCATCTCGACGACGTGACCCCCGTCGCCCAGCACGGTGACCACGGCGGAGTCCGATGCCGCCCCCACGGCGTCGCCCACCGCGAGCCCCAGCGCGCCGACGCGCCCCGCGACCGGGCTGGTGATCGTCGTCATGGACAGGTCGGCCTGAGCCAGGTCCACGCGTGCCCGGGCAAGCTCGATCGCCGCCTGGTCGGCAAGGACGTCCTCGGCGGACGCGACCTCGGCGGTCCCCGAGGTGACCGACGGCGCAGCGGTGCCGGACGAGCCACCGCTCGATCCACTGCTCGTCGAGGCCAGGGCGCGTCGGGCGTCGGACACGGCGGCGTCGAGAGCGCGGGCGAGCTCGCCGAGCCGTGCCTGGGCGGTCTCGACCGCCTCCTGGTCGGTCAGGGCCTGGTCGAGCCCAGCCCGGCACGCGGTCAGCCCGTCAGGGTCGGGGTCGGGTGTGGCCTGGGGGGTGGAGGTCGGCGTCGGCTCGACCGTGGGCGTGGGCTCGGGCGTCTGCTCGGACGTGGGCGTGGGCTCCGGCGTCGGCGTCGGCGTCGGC
>JAEZZV010000155.1 GCA_023418375.1 Actinomycetes bacterium
GGAGCAACCTCGCGGCGCTGCTGGCGGCGCACGGCGACCCGGCCTACGGGGCGCGCGTCGTCGCCGTCGTGAGCAACACCGGCGACGCGCCCGCGTTGGCCAGGGCGCAGGCCGCGGGCGTCGCCACGGCCGTCGTCGCCCCGGCCGACTTCCCCGACCGCGCCGCGTGGGACGCGGCGCTGGCCCGCACCGTCGAGGTGTTCGACCCCGAGCTCGTCGTCCTCGCCGGGTTCATGCGGATCCTGGGCGAGCCGTTCCTCGCGCGGTTCGGCGGCCGCATCGTCAACACGCACCCGGCGCTGCTGCCGTCCTTCCCGGGGGCGCACGGGGTGCGCGACGCCCTGGCCTACGGCGTGCGCGTCACCGGTTGCACGGTGCACCTGGTGGACGCGGGCGTGGACACGGGACCGATCATCGCCCAGCGCGCCGTCGAGATCCTCGACGGCGACGACGAGGCAGGCCTGCACGAGCGCATCAAGGCGGTCGAGCGAGAGCTGCTCGTCGACGTCGTCGGGCGCCTCGCGCGCGAGGGCTTCGCCGTCGAGGGCCGCACGGTGCGCGTGGGTCGCCAGCTGTTCTAGCCGCGGGTGCTGCGGGTCGCCCCGGCGCGGTCGCCGTCCCGCTGCCACCGCGCGAGCGTCTCGGCGACGACGCGGTCCCAGGGCGTCGGAGCCAGGCCCAGCGTCGCCTGGCTCGCCACGGAGTCCATGACGAAGGGCGCCGTGAACTGGTAGCCCACCGCGGCGATCTCCCGGAGCATCGGCATGAAGACCCCCAGTGCGCGGACGGCCGTCATCGACATGGGCGCGATGCGCGGGGCCGGCGCACCGGCCGTCCTCGCGAACCGCTCGGCGACCTGGCGGAAGGTCAGTGGCTCGGGCGACGGCACGTGCCAGGGGCGCCCCCAGGCGGCTTCGACGTCCGCGGCGGCGGCCAGCGCGGCGGCGAAGTCCGGCAGGTACGTCCAGGTGTGCGGCTGGTCGGCGGAGCCGATCGGGCGGATCGTGCGTCCGGCGAGGAGCGGCGCGAGCATGCGCGGGCCGGCGTGCGCGTGCTGCTCGGCGTCGGGCCCGAGGTAGTCGCTGCCGCGCACCTCCGTCGTGCGCAGCACCCCGGCCTCGTGCCGACGCAGGGCGTCCTGCCACATGGTCACCCGCACCCGGCCTTTGGTCTCGGTGCTGCGGAGCGGCGACGACTCGGTCATGCGCTCGGTCCCGGCGCCGTACCCGTACAGGTTCCCGGCGGTGACGAGCACGGCGCCGGTCCGCTCGGCGGCCGTCAGGAGGGCGGCGGCCACCGGCGGCCAGTCCACCGGCCAGCGGTGGTAGGCGGGGTTCACGCAGTTGTACAGCGCGTCGGCGCCCCGCGCGGCGGCGGCGAGGGCCGCGCCGTCGGCCCCGTCCACCGCCTCCCACGCGACGCGGTCGCGCACGGCGGCGTCGTCGGTGGGGAGCGAGCCGCCACCGGACCGGCTCAGGACGAGGACCTCGTCCCCGCGCGCGGCAAGGTGGTGCGCGAGCGTCCGGCCGATCGGGCCCTTGCCCAGGATGACGTGCGGTGCCATGAGAACCCCCGTGATGCGCGACAGATGTGAGCACTGCTCTCGTATGCGACCGATGCTCTCTCCGTTGTCGCGCGCGTGTCAAGAGCGGTGGGCGCAGACGTGAGCACTGCTCGCGCGACCCGCTAGCATCGGGTGATGGTCACCGCTCGAGAACGGGCTCGGGCCGCCTTCACCGCCGACCTCCTCGAGGCGGCCCGAGCGCGTCTGGCCACCGAGGGCTGGGCAGGGCTGAGCCTGCGCGCGGTCGCCCGGGACCTCGGCGTCGCCTCGTCGGCCGTCTACCGGTACGTCGACTCGCGCGACGCCCTCCTCACGCTGCTCGTCATCGAGGCGTACGACGCCGTCGGTACGGCCTGCGAGGAGGCCGAGGCCGCGGCGCGCACCGCCGGTGCGACGCCCGCTGCCACCTACCTCGCCGTCGCCCGGGCCTTCCGCGCCTGGGCACTGGCGAACCGCAGCGCGTTCGAGCTGGTCTACGGCACGCCCGTGCCCGGCTACGCCGCGCCGCAGGACACCGTGCCCCACGCGGTACGCCTCTGGTCGGTGCTCATCCGGATCGTCGTCGCCGCGCACGCCGACGGCTCGTGGCGGCCGACCGGGCCGCAGGCGCCCGGGCGCGGCCTCGTCGACCCCGGTGCCCTCGCGCTCGCCGCGGGCGCCGTCGCTCAGGCGGGCCTTGCCGACGCCGACGCCGACGTGGGCGAGGACGCCGCGACCCGCACCTTCGTGCTCTTCACGTCCCTGCTGGGCGCCGTCAGCGCCGAGCTCTTCGGCCACCTGCACCGGGTGGCCGCCGACAACGCCCGCGTCTTCGACGTCCTCGTCGCCACCGCGGCCGCCGGCGCAGGGCTGCACGTCGACCTGGACGCGGAAGCGTCCTAGACTCGGCCACGCCGCGACTGGCGAGGGTGGGATCGACCACCGGGGAGCGGCGAGCAGGGCCCGTCAGCGCACCGCCCGCCTGGGTGCCGGGAGCAGGTCAGCCGATCCGCACCCGAGCCAGGAGCAGCCATGTCGCACCTCGCCCCCCTTCCCGACGTCGCCGACCCGACCGCCGCCGAGACCCGCCGCCCGATCCGTCGGGCGCTCGTCAGCGTCTACGACAAGACCGGCCTGACCGAGCTCGCCACAGCCCTGCACGAGGCCGGCGTCGAGCTCGTCTCGACCGGCTCCACCGCCGCCCGGATCGCCGACGCCGGCGTGCCCGTCACGCGCGTCGAGGACCTCACCGGCTTCCCCGAGTGCCTCGACGGCCGCGTGAAGACGCTGCACCCGCGGGTGCACGCCGGCCTGCTCGCCGACACCCGGCGCCCGGAGCACCTGGCCCAGCTCGCCGAGCTCGGCGTCGCACCGTTCGAGCTGGTCGTGGTGAACCTCTACCCGTTCGCGGCGACGGTCGCCTCCGGCGCGTCGCCCGACGAGTGCGTCGAGCAGATCGACATCGGCGGCCCCTCGATGGTCCGCGCTGCGGCGAAGAACCACCCGAGCGTCGCCGTCGTCACCGACCCCGCCCGGTACGACGACGTCGCGCGCGCGGCCGCGACGGGCGGCTTCACGCTCGCCGAGCGCCGGGCGCTCGCGGCCGCCGCGTTCGTGCACACCGCCACCTACGACGTCCACGTCGCCTCGTGGATGGGCAACGTCCTGTCGCCGACCGACCGCATCGAGACCGAGGACGGCCCTGTCGACACGGGCTTCCCCGCCTGGATGGGCGCGACGTGGGACCGCTCCGCCGTCCTGCGCTACGGCGAGAACCCGCACCAGCGGGCCGCGCTCTACACGAACGGCCACGGCGCCGCCGGTCTTGCACAGGCCCGCCAGCTCCACGGCAAGCCGATGAGCTACAACAACTACGTCGACGCCGACGCCGCCTACCGCGCCGCGTGGGACCACGCCGCCCCGGCCGTCGCCGTCATCAAGCACGCGAACCCGTGCGGCATCGCCGTCGGTGCGGACATCGCGGACGCGCACGCCAAGGCCCACGCGTGCGACCCGGTGTCCGCGTACGGCGGGGTCGTCGCCGCGAACCGGGTGGTCACCCGGGCGATGGCCGAGCAGCTCAAGCCGGTGTTCACCGAGGTCGTCGTGGCCCCGGGGTACGAGGACGACGCCCTGGCGGTCCTCACCACCAAGAAGAACCTGCGGCTGCTCGTCGTCGACGGTGGCCCGACCGACGTCGTGGAGACCCGGCCGGTGACCGGGGGGCTCCTCGTCCAGGACCGCGACCGCGTCGACGCCGCGGGCGACGACCCGACCACCTGGACCCTCGTGGCCGGCGACGCCGCCGATGACGCGACGCTCGCCGACCTCGCCTTCGCCTGGCGCGCCGTGCGCGCCGTGAAGTCGAACGCGATCCTGCTCGCGCGCGACGGGGCGTCGGTCGGCGTCGGGATGGGGCAGGTCAACCGCGTCGACTCCTGCCGGCTCGCGGTGGAGCGGGCCAACGGCCACGGCGAGGAGCGGGCCCAGGGCGCGGTGGCGGCGTCGGACGCGTACTTCCCGTTCGCGGACGGCCCGCAGATCCTGATCGACGCCGGGGTGCGCGCCCTGGTGCAGCCCGGCGGCTCGATCCGCGACGAGGAGGTCATCGCCGCCGCCCGCGCCGCCGGCGTGACCATGTACGTGACCGGCACCCGCCACTTCGCGCACTGACGTCGCCCGCCCGCCGCGGACGCGGGGCGGTCGTGGAGCGTTCCCTCCGGGCGACGGAAGGAACGCTTCACGATCACCCGCGGCGCGGAGCCGGAGCCGGAGCCGGGGTCAGGCGGGCAGCAGCGCGGCCTTGAGCGGCGTCGCGTCGTCCGCGATCGCGGCCCGCTCGGCCCGGGGGAGTGCCGCCCCCGTGAAGACCCGCCGCGCCGCGGACACGTCACGTGGGCGGTCCACGGCGAGCACGGCCGTGAGCTCGTCGGTCCCGGCACGGAACCACGCGACGCCGAACGGGCCGCCCGGGTCGCCGCGGAGCACGACCTCGTCCGTCGGACCGGGCTGGCCGACCAGGCCGAGGTCGTGGCCGAGCTGCGTCGAGAAGACGTAGGGCGCGAGGTCGTGCCCGGGCCCGTCCACCGGCAGCCCCAGCAGCGCGCGCGCCGCGACGGCAGGCCCGCGCAGCGCGCCGTCCCAGTGCCCGCCCGGCACCCAGC
>JAEZZV010000247.1 GCA_023418375.1 Actinomycetes bacterium
GCTGCGCGCGACGCCCGTGCGCAGGTCGGTGCTCGCGCGCCACCCGAGCGCCTCGGCCGCCAGCCGCACGTCGAGCCAGGACTCGGCGACGTCGAAGGGCCGTGCCGGCGCGTGGACCGCGTCGAGCGCGTCCGGTCGGACGACCTCGGCGACGAGGGCGGCGAGCTCGCCGAGCGACGTCGGCCGGCCGGAGCCGACGTTGACGACGGGCGGCACCCGTGGCGCGAGGTGCACGGCGCACAGCGCCTCGGCGACGTCGCCCACGTAGACGTAGTCGCGCACGGTCGCGTCCTGGCCGAAGACCGTGACCTGCCGCCCCTCGAGCGTGGCGAGCAGCCAGTGGGCGACGACGCCCTGGCCGCCCGCGGCCCGTTGGCCCGGGCCGTAGGCGTTGGCGATGCGGACCGCGGTGGCGTCCGGGCGCCGGGCGGCGAGCAGCCGTTCGAGGTCGAGCTTCGCGCGTCCGTAGGCGGACTGCGGCGCCGGGGTCGTCGACTCCGTGTGGGGGGCGGGTGCGGAGCCGTACACCGTCCCCCCGGAGCTCAGGAGCACGACGCGTGCCGTCGACCCCGCCGCGTCGAGCGCGTCCAGGAGGGCCGCGAAGGCGTCGTGGTCCGTCCGCACCCGCTCCGGGTGCTCGGCGGCGATCTGCGGGTTGATGCTCGACGCGGCCCACACGACGGTGGACGCCGACCCGACCGGGGGTGACAGGTCTCCGTCCACGACGGCGGGCGTGTCGCGCCCGAACGCCGACACGGGCACGGCGCGGGCGCGCAGCGCCGCGACGAGGTGCGTGCCGATGAAGCCCCGGGCGCCGATGACGGCGACCGATCCGTGCGATCCTTGCGGCATGTCTCTCCAGGTCAGTCGGGTGTCGTGATGGGCCGACCACGTCTGCTGGTCCTCGCCTCGACCTACCCGGGCTCACCCGGTGACGGGACTCCTGCGTTCGTTCGCGACCTGGCACTCGCCGAGGCGGAGCACTTCGACACCCTAGTCGTCGTGCCGCGCGTGCCCGGCGGCGCGACCCACGAGACGGACGGCCCGCTGCGGGTGCGCCGCTTCGCGTACTTCCCCCGCCGTTGGGAGGCTCTGGCGCACGGTGCGATCCTGGAGAACCTGCGCGCGCACCGTTCGCACGTCCTGCAGGTGCTGCCGCTGCTGGTCGCCGAGGCGGTGGCCGTGCGGCGTGCGGTGCGGGAGTTCCGCCCCGACGTCCTGCACGTCCACTGGATCGTCCCGCAGGGCGTCGTGGCGAGCCTCGTCGCACGGGGCGTCCCGACCGTCGTCACGACGCTCGGCGGCGACCTGTACGCGCTGCGCGGCTCGTGGGTGCGGCGCCTCAAGCGCCGGGTCGTGCGGCGCGCCGCCGCGGTGACGGTCATGAACGACGAGATGCGCGACCTCGTCGTCGGGCTCGGGGCCGACCCTGCGGTCGTGGCGGTGCTGCCGATGGGGGTGGACACCGCGTCCTTCCGCACGCCGCGCGCGGAGCCCGCGGCGGGTGTGCTCCGGCTGCTGTTCGTCGGTCGGCTCGTCGAGAAGAAGGGGCTCGCGGTCCTGCTCGACGCGCTGCGCGCCGTGCGGTCGCCGTGGTCGCTGACCGTGGTGGGCGACGGGCCGCTGCGGACGGACCTCGAGCGACGGGCCGCCGGGCTGCCCGTGGAGTTCGTGGGGCAGCAGGGCCGTGCGGAGCTCGCACGTCTCTACGCGCGCCACGAGGCCGTCGTGGTCCCGTCGGTCCTGACGGCCTCGGGTGACCAGGACGGTCTGCCGGTCGCGATGCTCGAGGCCATGTCCGCCGGGTGCGCGCTGGTCGCCTCGGACCTCGCGGGGCTGCGCGACGCGGTCGAGGACGAGGACAGCGGGCTCGTGGTGCCCTCGGGCGACGCGGCGGAGCTCGCGCGCTGCCTCGAGCGGCTCGCCGCCGACCCGGCGCTGGTCGCACGCCTGGGCGAGGGGGCGAGACGCCGTGCCGAGTCGTTCTCGGTGGAGCGGCGGGGCCGTCAGTACGTCGAGCTGCTGCGCGGCGTCATCGGTCACGCCTAGCGCCGAGGGCGCCGAGGGCGGTCACGCGCTCGGACTCCGCGACCCGCCCCTCGTCGATGCCCGCGCCGGGCGCGACGAGGACGAGCGACCCGTCCGCGGCGAGCACCGCCAGCTCGAGGACGAGCTCGTCGGGCGTCACGGGCCCGTCGGGCACGCGGTGCAGCACGCGGGCACCCGGCGCGACGTCGTGACCCGCCGTCGCGGCGAGCAGGCCGGCGTGCGACGTCCCGGTGAGGGCGGCCGCGGCGGGGTCCGCGGGAGCCACCCAGCCCAGCGCGTCGCCGTAGGTCATGACCGCACCGGCCGCGTCGAGCGCCCCCGGCGGCAGGTCGCCGTCGAAGCGGCGCGCGAGGGCCGGCAGCGCCACGGCGACGACGTCGCTCGCGTCGGGGTGGGCGTCAGGGCGGTGCGTGACGACGACGTCGGCCGGGCCGTCGTCGTGCGAGGTCAGGACGCCCGCGCCCGTGCGCCACGTCGCGAGCGCCCACACGAGCGTGCGCCAGTGCGGCGGCAGGTCGAGCCGGACCCGCGCGCCCGGTGCGGCGTCGAACTCCTCGACCAGGAGGTTCGTCGTCTTGTTCACCCAGTTGAGGAGCACGACTCCGGACAGCTCGACGCGCTCGCCCCCGGGGCCGTACCACGTCACCCGCGGGCGCCCGGGCTCGCGCAGCAGGCCGACGAGCAGCGTCGCGAGGTCGGTCGGGGCCGGGGTGGCGGTGGTCTCCATGGACCCCCAATCTAGACACGCGTGGACGCCACGCCGTGCAGACCGCACTTTCACCCGGACAACTCGGGCATCTAGCACGCCTCCGGTTGACGATCGCGAACGACACGCGTGTAATTCCCTGAGAACTGACTCATGGAGCACGTCGCACGCGGCTGCCGGGGGACCGGGTCGCAC
>JAEZZV010000255.1 GCA_023418375.1 Actinomycetes bacterium
CCGCTGCGCCGCTCGGGACCGGTGGACGCCGCGACGCGCGCGCAGGCGGTGGCCGCGCTCGGGATCGACGACGACGCGGTGCTCGATGCCGCGTGGGTGGACAACGGGCCGCAGTGGCTCGGCCTGCTGCTCCGCGACGCCGACACGGTGCTCGACCTGCGCCCCGACCTCGCGGTGATGGGCGAGCTGAAGGTCGGCGTCGTCGGGCTGTACGACGAGGCGCGCCGGGCCCAGGTGGGCGCGTACGCCGAGGTGCGCGCGTTCGTCCCCGGCATCGGGATCGTCGAGGACCCGGTGACCGGGAGCCTGAACGCCGGGCTGGCGCTGTGGCTGGTCCCGGCCGGGATCCTGCCCGAGCGGTACGTCGTGTCGCAGGGCACCGTGCTGCGCCGGGCGGGCCGCGTGCACGTGGAGCGGGCGGCCGACGGCACCTGGATCGGCGGCGACGCCGTGACGTGCGTGAGGGGCACGGTCACCCTCTGACCGCCCCCGCCCTCACGCCCCTTCCCCTCGGCTGGAGCATGGCGGCGCCGGATCGCTTCGACCGGGGCGACGTGGCGCCACCGCGCTCCAGGTGACGGAGGGCGGGGAGCCGTCGTCTTGACAGGACAGGACGTAGTAGGTGTACTACATCCTGTCGATGGACGACGACGGGTGCGGGAGGGCGTGGGAGCGGTGGACGACGCGGTGATCAAGGTCCGCGACCTGCGGATGCGGTACGGCACCAAGGACGTGCTCGACGGGGTGGACTTCGAGGTGCACCGCGGCGAGGTGATCACGCTCCTCGGCCCGAACGGCGCCGGCAAGACCACGACCATCGAGATCCTCGAGGGCTTCCGCGAGCGGTCCGACGGCGAGGTCACCGTGCTCGGGCACGACCCGCTGCTCGCGCCCGAGGCGTGGCGGGCGGGCATCGGCATCGTGCTGCAGTCCTGGCGCGACCACGGCCTGTGGAAGGTGCGCGACCTGCTCCGCCACCTCGGCGAGTACTACGAGCCCTACGGCACGCCGACCCGGCCCCGCCCCCGCGACGTGGACGAGCTGCTCGAGGCCGTCGGGCTCGCCGACGCGGCCCAGCAGCGGGTGTCCAAGCTCTCGGGTGGCCAGCGCCGGCGGCTCGACGTGGCCATCGGCATCGTCGGCCGGCCCGAGCTGCTCTTCCTCGACGAGCCGACGGCGGGGTTCGACCCCGAGGCGCGCCGCGACTTCCACGACATCGTGCACGCGCTGGTCGACCGCGAGGACACGACGGTCGTCCTCACCACGCACGACCTCGACGAAGCGGAGAAGCTCGCCGACCGCATCCTCGTCCTGGCCGGCGGGCGCATCGTCGCGGACGGCAGCGCCGACGAGCTCGCCCGCCGGGTCCAGGGCAAGGCCCAGGTGACCTGGACCCGCGGCGGCGAGCGCTACGTGCACGCCGCGGACGACGCCACGGCGTTCGTCCGCGCGCTCTTCGCCCAGTACGGCGACGACGTCGCGGACCTCGAGGTCCGTCGCACCACCCTCGAGGACACCTACATCAGCCTGGTCCGCAAGCACGAGTTCGGCGAGGAGACGCGGCCCGCCGCCGGCGGGCGCGAGGACGACCTCAGCCGCGCCACGACAGAGGGAGTGCGTCGATGAACGCCCCGACCTACCCGACGCCCACGCAGCTGCGCGTGCACGCGATCCGCGTCGGCCTGCGCCGCGGCTGGCGGCTGTGCGTGCTCAGCCTGCGCAACCCCGAGGACCTGATGTTCTACCTCCTCTGGGGCGGCGGCATGGCCGTCTACCTCATCCTCAACCGGAACGCGGTGCTGGAGGGGACGGACATCGCGATGCCCGCGTTCGCCCTGCCGGGCGTCATCGCGGCCATGATCGTCTTCGGCGGGATCGCCGGGCCGGCGTTCTCGCTCGTGCTCGAGCGCGAGGACGGGACGCTGCTGCGCGCCAAGTCCGCGCCCTACGGGATGGACGGCTACGTCACGGCGCAGGTCGTCTACCAGGTCTTCGGCGCCCTGCCGATGCTGGTCATCCTGCTCGTGCCGAGCGCCTTCGTCATCGACGACCTCATGCCGCGCGGGGCGGTCGGGTGGCTCGCGGTCTTCGGGCTCATCGTGCTGGGCCTCGTCGCCACGATGCCGATCGGCATGATCATCGGTTCGCTCGCCCGCAAGCCCACGCACGTCTCCACCTGGGGGTTCCTGCCCGTCATCGGGCTCACGCTCTTCTCCGGCGTGTTCGGGCCCGTCACCAACCACGCCGGGTGGGTGCAGGGCCTGGTCCAGGGGTTCCCGACCTACTGGCTGGGTCACCTCATGCGCTGGACGTTCCTGCCCGACGCCGCGAAGGAGGTCGAGCTGGGTGGGCAGTGGCGGCTGGGGCCGGCGCTGCTGGTCGTGACGGCCTGGGCGGCCGTCGGCCTGGTCCTCGTGCCGCGCGTTCTCCGTAGGATGGCGCGCCGGGAGTCGGGCTCGGCCGTCGAGGCCCGCATGGCGGAACGGATGCAGCGGGTTGGTTGAGCGCAGCGGGACGCCCGCCGAGCAGGTCCACAACCGCATCGCCGTGCTGCGGGCGGAGCGGGGGATCACGCGCCGCCAGCTCGCCGACGCCCTCGAGGTGCACTACCAGACCATCGGGTACCTCGAGCGCGGCGAGTACAGCCCGAGCCTCTACCTCGCGCTGCGCATGGCGGAGTTCTTCGAGGTGCCCGTCGAGGTGCTGTTCGCGCTGCGGCCGTTCCCGCGCATCGGCGCGGTGCCCGACGCGCGGGCCCTCGAGCAGGCCTGACCGCGCGTTCGGGTCACTCGTGGCTCGGGGTGCCGGCGGGCTCCGACCGCCCGTTGTTGGCGCCGACCGCCTCGTGCGCCCGGTCGGCGGCCTGTGGCGGCAGGTGCGTCCCGGACCCTGAGCCGGTTGTCGTGGGCGTCGGGGACGGCGTCGGCGTGGTCGGCGTCGGCGTCGGTGTCGGCGGAGTGGTCGGGGTGGGCGACGCGGTCCGATCGGGGGCGGCCGGCGCCGGACCCGGGGCCGGTTCGGCTCCGGCCTGCGGGTCGGCGGCCCCGTCGTCGGCCGCGTCGGCTGGGTCGGCTGCGTCGGCCGGGCGGGTGCTGTCGCCGCCGGGACCCGCCTCGGGGGCCGAGGCCCCTGGCCCGGCGTCCGGTGCCTCCCCGCCCTCCAGGGTCGTCAGCTCCGGCTCCGCGGCGGCCGGTCGTCCGTCGTCCGTCGCCGCCGGCGCCGTGGCCTCCGGCTCGGTGACCTCGAGCAGGGCCTCGTCCGACGACCCCGGCCCGGTGGCGTCACCGTCGGCGGGGACCGTCGCCGTGTCGGCCACGGTGGTCGGGGGCACGGCGAGCACGGGCGTCGCGACCGCGAGCCCGGCCCCCACC
>JAEZZV010000265.1 GCA_023418375.1 Actinomycetes bacterium
GGCGGCCCCCACGAGTCCGGCCCGGGACTGCCGGTCGCGACGATCGGCGGGCGGGCGCGCCGCGCGCGGCGGCGCCACGACGCGGCGGTGCTGGGTGCGTCGGCCGCGGTCGTGGCGGTGGTCGTCCTGGGCGGCGCGGCGCTCGTCGACCGCCAGGACGGCGTCCCGCCGGCGCCGCCGGCGACGCAGGCACCGCTCCCGCCGGAGACGCCCGAGCCGACGACGAGCCCCGAGACCACCGCGCCGTCGCCTGAGGCCTCCGACGAGGCCGAGGGCCCGGAGCCGTCCGGCATGCTGACCGCCGACGACCTCGACCGGCTCGCCCTCGACCCGGCCGCGCTGTCCGCGGCGATCGACGGGCTCGGCGAGCTCGCTCCCGTGGAGGTCGACCTGGGCGGGTGGGGACTCGACCCTGCCGTGGTCATCGACCCGAGCGAGGCCTGCCGGCCGGCCCTGACGGTCGTGTCGGACGAGCCGTCCGGGTTCGCCCGTCGCGGGTGGTCCTCGGACACCGCGTCGGTCGGTCAGGACCTCGTCGTGTTGGCCGACGCCGCGACGGCGGCCTCGGCTTTCGAGGCGCTCGGCGCCTCGCTCGACGCGTGCCCCGAGTTCGGCGGCTCCGTGCCGGAGTCCAGCGGGGCGTGGTACGTGGTCGCGTCCCTCGTCCGCGACACCTCGGGGATCTGGTCGTACCGGGTGGCCGGGTCGGAGCGGGGAGAGGGAAACGAGCTCTGGTGGGTCCAGGTGGACGCCCTCGTGGGCAACGCCATCCTGCGCACGGAGGTGTTCCTCTTCGGCGAACAGCTGGCGTCGGAGGCCGACGCCGATGCGGTCGCCGGGCTGGTGGAGGCCACCGTCGACGAGGTGCTGCGCGGGCGATGACCCGCCGCCGAGGGCCTGTCGTGGGCGCCTCGTTACGCTCACGGCTGAGGCCGGAGCGGCCCTCGGTGGACAGACATAGGATGATTTCGTGCGTGGAGAGTACAAGGTTCCCGGTGGCAAGCTCGTGGCGGTCGACGTCGAGGTGACCGACGGGCGGATCGCCCGCGCCGCGGTGAGCGGCGACTTCTTCCTCGAGCCCGACGACGCCCTGGAGACGATCGACGCGGCGCTCGTCGGCGAGCCCGAGGGGGCGAGCGTGACGCGCCTCACCGGAGCCGTGCAGGCGGCCCTGGGCGAGGACGTGACGATGGTGGGCTTCTCGCCCGAGGCGGTCGCCATCGCCGTCCGCAGGGCCCTGGGGCACGCGACGCGGTGGGAGGACCACACGTTCGAGATCGTGCACGAGGGGCCGCAGAGCCCGGCGATGCACATGGCGCTGGACCAGGCGCTGGCCGAGGCGGTGGCGGCCGGCACCCGGCGGCCCACCCTGCGCATCTGGGAGTGGGGCGCACCGGCCGTCGTCATCGGCTCCTTCCAGTCGTTGCGCAACGAGGTCGACCCCGAGGGCGCGGAGCGGCACGGCATCACGGTGGTCCGGCGGATCTCCGGCGGCGGTGCGATGTTCATCGAACCGGGAAACACGATCACCTACTCGCTGACCGTCCCCGCCTCGCTCGTCGAGGGCCTGAGCTTCGAGCGCTCCTACGCGTTCCTCGACGACTGGGTGCTGGGCGCGCTGCGCGAGCTCGGCATCGAGGCGAGCTACGTGCCGCTGAACGACATCGCGTCCCCGGCGGGCAAGATCGCCGGGGCAGCGCAGAAGCGCCTGGCCGGCGGCGCCGTGCTGCACCACGTGACGATGGCGTACGACATCGACGCCACGAAGATGCTCGACGTGCTGCGCATCGGCCGCGAGAAGCTCTCGGACAAGGGCACCAAGAGCGCCAACAAGCGCGTCGACCCGTTGCGCTCGCAGACGGGCATGCCGCGCGCCGACGTCATCGAGGCCTTCAAGGATCACTTCCGCTCGCGCTACGACACCGTCGACGGCGTCGTGACCGAGCAGGAGCGGCTGCGGGCGGAGGAGCTCGTCGAGACGAAGTTCGGCACGCCGGAGTGGACCGCCCGGGTGCCCTGACGGCGCCGCGGGCGGCGGTCGGGAGGACCTGCGCGGACCTGCGCAGCACCTCCACGCGACGCACACATCGCCGCAGGTCACCGGCCTGCCGTGGCACCTAGCGTGCCGCCATGGGCAGACGTGCGGCGACGCATGAGGTTCCTCGTCACCTCCGGGCCATGCGCTCCTACCGGCGGGCGCGCGTCGTCGCGGTCGTGCTGGTCGGGGCGGTGGCGCTCGGCGCCGGGGTCGTGTGCTTCACCGTGCTGCGCTGGCGCAGCAACGTGACGACGCTTCCCTCCGTGGCGGACCTGGTCGCGCCGCCGCCGACGGCCGGCCTCCCGGGTGTCGCGCACGAGGTGGACGCGGACGACCCGTGGCCAGGCCGGGCCGTGACGCTGCTCGTGCTTGGGACCGACGACCGGTCGGGCGCGAACGCCGCCCTGGCCGGTGCGGACCCCGGCGGTGGGAGCGACACGACCTTCGTGGTGCACCTCTCCGCGGACCGGAAACGCGCCGAGGTCGTCTCGATCCCGCGCGACACCAAGGCGCAGATCCCGGCCTGCCACCTCGACCACGACGTCGACGGGCCGATGTCCCGCCCTCGGACCGCCAAGTTCAACGAGGCTTTCGCCATCGGCTGGGAGACGGGCGACGCGTCGCTCGCGGCCGCGTGCACCATCTCCACCGTCCAGACCATGACCGGCCTCACCGTGGACGCCTTCGCGATCGTCGACATGGCGGGGTTCGTCGGCATGGTCGAGGCCGTGGGCGGGGTGCGCGTCTGCGTGCCCGAGCCGCTGCGCGACGCGCGCTACACCGGCCTCGACCTGCCGGCGGGCTGGGCCGACCTGGACGGCGTCACCGCGTTGCAGTACGTGCGTGCCCGGCACGTCGAGGGGACGGACGGGACCGACCCTGCCCGGATCGAGCGGCAGCACCTGTTCATGGGCGCGCTCGTGCGCAAGGTGCTGTCGTCGGACGTGCTCGCGAGCCCCCTCGCCCTGGGGCGCTTCCTCGACGCGGTGACGTCCTCGCTGACCGTCTCTGCCGAGCTCGCCGACCCAGGGACGATCCTAGGCCTGGCCTGGTCCCTGCGCGACCTGGGTGCGACCGACCTCACGTTCCTGACCGTGCCCTGGGCATACACCGACGGCGGGTACGTGGCGTGGACGGACGACGCCGCCGACGTGTGGGCGCGGCTCCTCGCCGACGTCCCGCTGGCCGGCGACGCGGCTGCCGCGGCTGCCACTGATC
>JAEZZV010000300.1 GCA_023418375.1 Actinomycetes bacterium
GCGCCCGTGTCACGCGCTGCTCGGGAGTCGTGGCGCGCTCGACGATCGCCACCGGTAGTTCCGGCGACGCGCCCGCACGGAGCGCGCCGGCCACGAGTCGCGGCAAGGTCTCGACACCCATCAGCACGACGAGCGTGGCGCTCCGCTCCCGCAGCGCCACGGCGGCGGCGTCGTCGAGCCCGTCGTGACCGTTCACCACGTGCACGGCGGCCGTGGTGCCCCGGTGCGTCAGCGGGATCCCTGCCGCGGCCGGCGCCGCCAGCGCGCTGCTGACGCCCGGCACGACCTCCACGTCGACCCCGGCGGCTCGGCAGGCCAGGACCTCCTCGCCGCCGCGCCCGTACACGAAGGGATCGCCGCCCTTGAGGCGCACGACCACCTGCCCGCGCGCAGCCCGCTCCACGAGGATGCGGTTGATCTCCTCCTGGGGCACCGGGTGGTGGCCCGGCGACTTGCCGACGGGCACGACCTCGACGCCCGGCGCGAGCTCGGCGAGCAGGGCGGTCGGCCCGAGGCGGTCGGTCACGACCACGTCCGCCTCGGCGAGGGCGCGCCGGCCGCGCAGCGTCACGAGCTCCGGATCCCCGGGCCCGCCGCCGACCAGCACGACCCGCCCGGGGCCGGCGCGGCGTCGGCGGAGGTCGACACGTCCCTCCCGGAGCGCCCCCGCCAGCGCGGCCGAGACCGCCCGGGCGCGTCCCGGGTCGGCGGACCCCTCGGAGACCACACCGACGCGGACGTCGCCCACGACGGACGTCGCGGGGGTGCGGGCCGTCCCCGTGCCCACCGACGACGCCACGACGCACCACAGGTGCCGGGCCGCCGACCAGCGCGCCAGCGCCTCGTCCGCCGTCCGGTCGCCCGTCGCGGCGTGCACCAGCCAGACGTCGTCGAGGTCCGCCTCCCCGACACGCCGCGCCCGCCACTCGACCGCACCAGCGGCGGCCAGGTCGGCGAGGTCCTCGCACAGCTGCGGGGCGACCACCCTCAGGTCCGCGCCGTCGGCCAGGAGGGCTGCGGACCGACGGGCCGCGACCGGGCCGCCACCGGCCACGAGCACCCGGCGTCCGCGCAGGTCCACCCCGAGGAGCGTCGTCATGGCCGGCGCACCTCGACGACGCCTCGGGACACCCGCACCGGCCAGACCCGCAGGGGCCGCGGCTCGGAGCCCATCGTCTCCAGGCACTCGCCGGTGCGGAGGTCGAAGACCTGCTTGTGCATCGGCGACGTGAGGGTCGGCACCTCGCCCCGGGTGCCCACGATGCCCCGCGACATCACGTGCGCACCGCTGTAGGGGTCGCGCTGGTCGACGGCGTGCACGGCGTCGTCGACCAGCCGGACGAGCGCGACCTGCTCCCCCGCGACGAGCGCCGCGGCGCCCCGCTCGGGGGCGAGGTCGGTCAGCCGGCACACCGGCACCCAGTCCGTGACGTCGGCGGTCATGCGCGCACCTCCAGCCGCGGGCCCGCCACCAGCGTCGGCGCCGCACGCTCGTCCGACCGCGCCGGCCGCCGCTGACCCCGCTCGGCGACGTACTCCAGCGAGGGGTCGGGTGTCCGGGGCGCGTTGACGAAGGACGCGAACCGGCGCAGCTTCTCGGGGTCCTCGAGCGTCGCCGCCCACTCGTCGCGGTACGCCGTGACGTGCTCGGCCATCGCCGCGTCGAGCTCGGCCGCGATCCCGAGGCTGTCCTCGAGGACCACGGCGCGGACGCCGTCGAGGCCACCGTCCATCTCGTCGATCCACGGTGCCGTGCGCTGGAGGCGGTCGGCGGTGCGGACGTAGTACATGAGGAACCTGTCGATGGTCCGGACCAGCGCCTCGGTGTCGAGGTCCTCGGCGAGCAGCCGCGCGTGGCGTGGCGTGAAGCCGCCGTTGCCGCCCACGTAGACGTTCCACCCCTTCTCGGTGGCGATCACCCCCACGTCCTTCGCCCGGGCCTCGGCGCACTCCCGCGCGCAGCCGGAGACGCCGAGCTTGAGCTTGTGCGGCGACCGCAGCCCCCGGTAGCGCAGCTCCAGCTCCACGGCCAGCCCGACGGCGTCCTGCACCCCGAACCGGCACCAGGTCGAGCCCACGCAGGACTTCACGGTGCGCACCGCCTTGCCGTACGCGTGCCCGGACTCGAAGCCCGCGTCGACGAGCCTGCGCCAGATGTCGGGCAGCTGCTCGAGCCGCGCCCCGAACAGGTCGATCCGCTGACCCCCGGTGATCTTGGTGTAGAGCCCGAAGTCGCGCGCCACCTCGCCGACGGCGATGAGGCCCTCGGGCGTCACCTCGCCGCCCGGCATGCGCGGCACGACCGAGTAGGAGCCGTCCTTCTGCAGGTTGGCCATCACGTGGTCGTTCGTGTCCTGCAGCGCCGCGTTCTCGCCCTCGAGCACGTGCTCGTGACGCAGGCTGGCGAGGATCGAGGCGACGACGGGCTTGCAGATGTCGCAGCCCCGTCCGGTGCCGTGCCGGGCCACGATCTCGCTGAACGTCCGCAACCCGGTGACGCGGACGGCGTCGAAGAGCTGGCGCCGCGACATGGCGAAGTGCTCGCAGAGCGCGCTGCTGACCGTCACGCCCGCGCGGGCGAGCTCGGCGCCCACGAGCTTCTTGACGAGTGGGAGGCACGAGCCGCAGGTGGTCCCGGCCCGGGTGCACGCCTTGACGGCGGCGACGTCGGTGCAGCCGTCCTCCGTGACGGCGGCGCGCACCCGCCCTGCGGTGACGTTGTTGCACGAGCACACGGCGGCGTCGTCGGGCAGGTCACCGCCCGGTCGCGCACCCTCGGGCAGCCCCGGCAGGACGTAGGCGGCGGGGTCGCCGGTCAGCTGCGAGCCGACGAGGGGACGAAGCGTCGCGTAGGCGGAGGCGTCGCCGACGAGCACGCCCCCCAGGAGGGTCCGGGCGTCGTCGGAGAGCACGAGCTTGGCGTAGGCGCCGCGCACCGGGTCGGAGTAGACGACCTCGAGGGCGCCGGGCACGGCGGCGGACGCGTCGCCGAAGCTGGCGACGTCGACGCCGGAGAGCTTGAGCTTGGTGGCGGTGTCAGCGCCCGGGAAGACGGCGGAGCCGCCGAGCAGGCGGTCGGCGACCACCTCGGCCATCGCGTAGCCGGGCGCGACCAGGCCGATGCAGGCGCCGTCCAGGCAGGCCACCTCCCCGACGGCCCAGACGCGCGGGTCGGCCGTCCGGCACGAGGCGTCGACCACGACGCCGCCCCGGGGTCCGGTCTCGAGGCCGGCGGCCCGCGCGAGCTCGTCGCGCGGGGTGATCCCGGCCGCCACGACCACGACGTCGACGTCGAGCCGCCCGCCGTCGGCGAGGTCGAGCCGTCCGACGCGGTCGTCGCGGCCGGGACGGCCGGGACGCAGGCGGGTGGTGACGGCGCCCACGCGCACGGCGACGCCGCGGGCCTGGATGAGCCGCCCCAGCAGCGCCCCGCCGCCCAGGTCGACCTGGGCCGACATGAGGTGCGTACCCACCTGCAGCACCGTGGTGCGGACGTCGAGTGCCTGGAGCGCCCCGGCGGCCTCGAGGCCGAGCAGCCCACCGCCGATGACCGCACCGCGCACGGTCCGGCCCTGACCCTTGAGTCCCTCGACCCAGCCGCGCAGCGCGGCGACGTCGTCCACCGTGCGGTAGACGAAGACGCCCGGCTGGTCGATCCCGTCGATCGGCGGCACGAACGGCGCCGAGCCGGTCGCGAGGACGAGCGCGTCGTACGACCACGTGCGGCCGTCCTGGACCGCGACGGTGCCACCGGCCCGGTCGACGGCCACCACGCGCGCGCCACGCACCAGGTCCACGAGCGGGTCTTCCCACAGCGTTCGGTCCCCGAGCGCGAGGGACTCCGGGTCACGCCCGGAGAAGTACGAGGTGAGGGCGACACGGTCGTAGGGCGCTCGGGGCTCCGCGGCGAGGACCGTCACGTGCCACAGGCCCTCGCGGTCCCGGTCGCGCAGGGCCTCGACGAGCCGGTGCGCCACCATGCCGCCGCCGACGACGACGAGGTGACGCGGCGTGGCGGCCGGCCGGCGGCTCGTGGTCTCGTTCACACGGCGACCGTACGAACGCCGTGTTACTCCTGGTGGCGCCGTGTGTTTCGCCGGGGGAAACCGTCACGCACATCGCAGACAAGCGCGCCGTGAGGTCACGCCCGCGCGTCCACCGCGGCCTGCTCCACCTCCCCGGGCGCGACCGGTTCGGGATCCACCCGCTCCAGCCACTCCACGAGGCCGCAGACTGCATCCGCGCAGCCGCCGCACCCCGTCGTCGCCCTCGTCGCGCGCACGACCTCCGCGACCGACCGGGCACCCGAGCGCCAGCGCGCGACGACGTCGCCCTTCGTGACCCCGTTGCAGCGGCAGACCGTGGCCCGGTCGGGCATCAGGGTCGGCGACGCCGCCGCCGCGGGTTCCGCGCCCCGCACCGGCCGCAGCAGGAGCTGGGCCGGGTCGCGCGGGGCGGGGGTGCGCCGCGTGTAGGCGGCCGTGAGGTCGGCCGCCACGCCGGCATCACCGACGCACACCGCTCCGACGAGCACGCCGTCGTGCACGAGCACCTCCACGTGCCGGGCCGCCGACGGGTCCGACATCAGCACGGAGCGGGCGCCGGACGGTGCCCGGTCCGCGCGGAGCCCCATGACGCTCACGACGAGCCCGTCGGCCTTCACGCGGACGATGTCGTGGCGCTCGACGTCGTGCTCCGCGCTGTCGCGTGCCGCGTCGACCGCAGCGGGGCGCGCCGTGGTCGGGACCTCCTCGCGCACCAGGGCGGCGATCCTCGCGGCGAGCCGCCGCGCCTGATCCCACCCCTGCGCCACGAGGCCCGAGCTCCCTTCGGGCGGCTCGGCGCAGTCCCCGATCGCGAAGACCGCCGGGTCGGACGTCGCGCCGTCCGGGTCCACCCGGACGCCTCGCCCGACGGCGAGCCCCGCCGCCGCCGCCAGCGTGGTCTCCGGCTCGGTCCCCGCCGTGACCACCAGGAGTCGGCAGCGCACGTCCTCCTCCCCCGGCGCGCCCGCGCCGGGCCCGTCCCTGTCCGGCCGGTCCACGGCGCCCGCCCCCGTGTCGCGCACGACGACGGCGGCCACCCCCTGGCCGTCGTGGCGCACCGAGACCGCACGCACGCGCGTCCGGACACGCACCCCCAGCCGGCCGAGCGTCGCCGCCACGGCGGCACCCGCGCCCGGGCCGAGCGACCCGTCCATCGGGTGCGGCCCGTGGTGCAGGAGCGTCACGACAAGGCCCCGACGGGCCAGGCCGCACGCGACCTCCACACCGAGCACGCCACCGCCGAGGACCACCGCCTCGGGCCCGTTCGCCGCGGCGGCGAGGATCTCGCGCGCGTCGTCGAGCGTGCGGAGCACGTGCACGCCCCGGGGCAGTGCGGACGACACCGCGGGCAGTCCCGCCACGCGCGGCACTCGGGCCCGCGCGCCGGTCGCGAGGACGAGGAGGTCGTAGCCGTGCGCGGAGCCGTCGTCGCAGGTCACCGCGCGCCGGACGCGGTCGATGCCGGCGACGGTGGTGTCCCGGAGCAGGCGGGCTCCCACGGGGGACGGCATCGTCAGCGCGCCGAGCTCGGTCCGGCCGGCCACGACGTCGCTGAGGAGCACGCGGGTGTAGGGCTCGTGCCCCTCGGAGCCGAGCACCGTGAGGTCGACCGCCTGGCCCGCGCGCGCGTGGAGCTCGTCGGCGAACCGCGTGCCCACCATCCCGGCCCCGACGACCACCACCCGCACGGCCGACGTCGGCGCGGTCACCGCTGCTCCCCCGCCGCGGCGCGCACGCTCACCGTCGCGACCTTGAACTCCGGCATGCCCGAGACCGGATCGGTCGCGTCGGTGGTGAGGCGGTTCGCGCTGCCCTCCCCGGGCCAGTGGAAGGGCATGAACACGGTGTCGGGGCGCGCCGTCGACGTCACGCGGGTGACGACGACCGCCGTGCCCCGGGCGGACGTGACCTCGGCGGCCTCCCCGTCGGCCAGGCCGAGCCGGTCGGCGAGCCACGGGTGCATCTCGACGTACGGCTCGGGCTGGGCCGCGGCGAGCGCCGGCACCCGCCGCGTCTGCGCCCCCGACTGGTAGTGCTCGAGCACCCGCCCGGTGACCAGGTAGAGCGGTCGGCCGGCGGTGAGCCGGTCCGACGGGCCCACGTGGTCCACGGCCACCATGCGTGCCCGGCCGTCCGGCGTCCCGAACCGGTCGAGGAACAGGCGGGGTGTCCCCGGGTGGTCCGGCACGCCGTCGGCGGTAGCCGGGCACGGCCAGTGCAGGGCCTCGCCCGCCTCGAGCCGCGCGTAGGTGATGCCCGAGTAGTCCGCGACCCCGCCCGCCGACGCACGGGCGAGCTCGTCGAAGACGTCGCCGGGGGCCGTCGGGAACCCCGCCGTCACGCCCAGCCGGGCGGCGAGCCCGGCGATCACCTCGAGCTCCGTCCGCACGCCGTCGGGCGCAGCGAGGGCCCGTCGACGTCGCAGCACGCGACCCTCGAGGGACGTCATGGTGCCCTCCTCCTCGGCCCACTGCGTGACGGGGAGCACGACGTCCGCCATCCGCGCGGTCTCGGAGGGGACGACGTCGCACACGACGAGCAGGTCGAGCGCGGCGAGGCGCTCGCGGACCCGCTGCGCGTCGGGGGCGCTCACGACGAGGTTGCAGCCGTGCACGAGGAGGACGCGCGGCCCGTCCGGCGTCCCGCACCGGCGCAGCAGCTCGACCGCGGGGACGCCCGGACCGGGCAGGTCCTCCGGCGCGACACCCCACACCCCGGCCACGTGCGCGCGGGCCACCGGGTCGTCGATCTTGCGGTAGCCGGGCAGCTGGTCGGCCTTCTGCCCGTGCTCACGGCCGCCCTGGCCGTTGCCCTGCCCGGTGATCGCCCCGTACCCGCTCCCTTGCCGGCCGGGCAGACCGAGGGCCAGGGCCAGGTTGATCGCCGCCGTCACGGTCGCGGTCCCCTGCGTCGACTGCTCGACGCCGCGGCCCGTGAGGACGTATGCCCCCGGCCCGCCGGCGTGCGGCGCCGCGCGCCCGAGGAGGCGGGCGGCCGCGCGGACGTCGTCGGCCGGGACGCCCGTGACG
>JAEZZV010000355.1 GCA_023418375.1 Actinomycetes bacterium
CGCCGGACGTGCTGGCCGGGGCGGGTGCGGGCGGGGCCGGCACGAACGGGGCGGGCGGCGTGCTCGCGCTCGGGCCGGGGTCGCTGGCGGTCACGGCCGACGGGCCGCTCGTCGGCCGAGTCGTGAGCAGCGGGTTCCGCCGCGGCGTGGTCGAGACCTCGGTCGACGTCGACGGCGTCGGGCGGCTGACGGTGGTGCAGCCGAGCGGGGCGTTCCTCGCGGCGTCGGCGGCGCTACCTGCGGCCGGGGACCGGGTGCGGCTCGCGCCCGACGCGGACGCGATCGCCGTCGTCCCCGGCTGACGCGGGCGGCGTCAGGCGGCGCTGATCGCGAGCTCGCGCGCGGCCACGTGGGCGGCGAGAGCGGCGGAGCAGACGTGCGTCTCGACGGGCGTGTAGTCGGGGGCGTCGAGGTTCGTGCCGGTGGTGGCCTCGGCCTCGAGGGCGGCGAGCGAGGCGTTCAGGAGCGGGGTGATGGCGCACATGAGGCCTGACGGTAGCCCGCGGTCCATGGCCGATCGACGCGACCTTCGTCCTTGATCGAGTCCGGAGACCGCCGGGTCAAATGCCCCGCTCGGCCTTCGGGACCACGTCGCCCCGGACGATCCGGACGAGTCGGTACTCCGTGCACTGGGCGAGCAGCTCGGTGTCGGTGTCGCGGCGCGGGTGAACTCCGCCGAAGCGCCCCGCCGCGAAGCCGCTCGAGATGAGGACGGCCCGCAGTCGGTCCACCCGCGCGTCGTCCACCGGGAAGATCTGGGCGCGTCCGCGGCGCGGCCGCCGGAGCGGGAGCCACACGGTCACCTCGGGGTTCGCCTCGACGTTGCGCAGCCACTGGGAGCGCGCGTTCGTCGTGCACCAGACGTCGCCCTCGAGCACCGCGTAGCTGAGCGGCGTCCGCCGCCGCAGCCCGGACGTGCGCCCGATGTGCGAGACCACCATGGTCCTGCCGGTCAGCGGCGGGACGGCGCTCATCAGCCAGCCGACGTGCCAGCGCCACAGCCGCAGGACGTTCGGGTTCAGGCGCCTGAAGGTCTGCTGCAGCTCCTCGAACTCCATCCGCGGCACACGATGATCATGCTTCCGGTGGCGGCGCCGTGTCCGGCGTTCGGGGATGCGCCCGCGGCATCCAGCGCGCCATGACCACCAGGGCGAGCCCGGTCACGAGCGGCACGACCATCGCCCGCGCGATGCCCACCTCGTCCGCCACCGCGCCGATGAGCGCCGGCCCCGTGAGGAAGGCCGCGTACCCGAACCCGACGACGACGCCCATCACGCGCCCGCCGCCGAGGTTCCCGGCGGTCCCGTAGATCTGCGGCGCGATCATGCCGACGCCGAGCCCGACGAGCGCCCAGCCCACGAGCAGCACCGGCAGCGCCGTGCCGACGATCGTCACCACGTAGCCGGCGACGGCGGTCGCCGCGCCCGCGGACACGACGGCCTTGTGCCCGAACCGCTCGACCGCGTGGTCGCCGACGAGGCGGATCGCCACCATGAACACGCTGACGAACACCAGGCCGAGGGACCCGGTGGCCGGCGTGACCTCGGCGACGTCGGTCACGTGCACCGAGGACCAGTCGAAGCCCGTGCCCTCGGTGAGGCCGAAGCAGACCGCCATCGCGCCGAGCAGCCAGGTGGCGCGCGGCAGCGGGACGCGCGGGGCGTCGGTGTGGTGCGGCTCCGGCTCGGACTGCGGCACGCTCGGCCACATCAGGGCGAGGCCGACGAGCCCGAGGACCGCGACGGCGACGAGGGTGATCTGCAGGTGGGCGTCGGCGTCGACGGGCAGCCGCCCGACCGTCCACGAGATGCCCGCGCCGAGCGCCGACCCGATCGAGAAGAAGGCGTGGAAGCGGCTCATCGTCGGTCGCGCGCGCCGCCGCTCGACGTGCACGGCGAGCGTGTTCATCGACACGTCCATGCACCCGTTGCCCAGCCCGAACACGATCGCTCCGACGACGGCGACAGGGATGCTCGGCGCGAACGCGAGCACGGCGAGCCCGACGGCCATCACCGGGGCGCCCGCAACGGTGGGTACGCGCGCGCCGGCGCGGTCCGACCAGCGCCCGCCGAGCTGCATCGTCGTCACGGCCGCGAGTCCCGCGGCGACGAGGAGGATCGCCAGCCCCCGGGCGTCGGTGCCGAAGCGGTCGCGCAGCCCTGGCATCGAGGCGCCGTACGCGCCGACGTAGGCGCCGTTGAGCGCGAAGGCCGCGAGCACGCCGACGACGGCGCGGCGCACGCTCCCGTGCCCCTCAGGGGCGCGGCCCGGCGTCGTCGCGGTGGTGGCTGTGGGCTCGGTGGTTGCGGGCTCAGACGAGGACGACATCCACGCCTCCCTCTCGGTAGGCGGCCAGGGCGGCCGGGTCGGCGTCGCGGGTGGTGACGAGGGTGTCGACGTCCGTGACGGGCGCGACGGGGAACGCGGCGGTGCGGGTCAGCTTGTCGCCCTCGACCACCAGCACGGTGCGGCCCGCGGCCGCGATCGCGGCGCGCTTGAGGTCGGCGTCGTCGAGCGTGGTGGAGGTGATGCCGTGGGCGGGGTCCGCGGCGCACCCGCTGATGACCGCGACGTCGACGTGCAGCCCACGGATCGACTCGACGGCGCGGCTGCCGCGGAACGCGAGCTCGACGGGCTCGACCTCGCCGCTCGGCAGCACGAGCCGGACGCCCGTCCGCTCCCCGAGGGCGGTGGCGGCGTGCAGCGACAGCGGGACTACGGTGAGCGGCCGGCCCGCGAGACGCTCGGCGACGGCCAGGCACGTGGTGCCGTTGTCGAGGACGAGCGTCTCCTGGTCGCCGACCAGGTCGCCGACGCGCGCGGCGAGGCGCTGCTTGACCTCCCAGCTGAGGCGGCGCCGGGTGGCGAACGGCAGGGCTGCCCCGCGCCGCGCGATGGCGACCGCCCCGCCGCGCACGCGCCGCAGGCAGTCCTGGGCGTCGAGCGCCTCGAGGTCGCGGCGGATGGTCATCTCCGACGTGCCGAGGCGTTCGGCCAGGTCCGCGACGGTCACGCGTCCGGCGGCGGCCAGCTCTCCGAGGATGACCCCGGCCCTCTCCGCACTCTCCATGTGTTCATTCGAACACGTGAGCTGTGCGGATCGTCTGGGACCAAGGGCCGCCCGCACGCTGGCGCCCGTGCGCCGGAGAGTTCGCGTCACATGGCGATGCGAACTCTCCGAAGGTCCACCGCCCAGGGCGTCAGGTGCCCGGCCGGCCCGCGTTGCGCGGGTGGGTGCGGGCGACGCGCTCGTTGCCGCGGCGGTAGTTGCCCGTGACGCGCGCCATGAGGAGCTGGGCGTCGCCGTCCGCCACCTCGTCGAGGAACTCCGCCGCCGCGCGCCCGCGAAGCGTCGTCGCGTGCCGACCGTGGTGGGTGATGCGGACCTCCTCGCCGCGCGCGACGAACGCGAAGCCCTCCGCCGCGCCCATCGCGTCCGGCCTCAGGCCTGCGCGGCGCGCGACGGCGCAGGCTC
>JAEZZV010000356.1 GCA_023418375.1 Actinomycetes bacterium
CGGCGGTACAGGTCGTTCAGGTCGCTCGTCGCGAAGCGGCCACCGTCGAGCTGCACCATCGGGCGCAGGTCCGGCGGGATGACCGGGACGGCGTCGAGCACCATCGCCTCGGGGCTGTTGTTCGTCGTGAGGAACGCGTTGACGACCTTGAGCCGCTTGAGCGCGCGGGTCTTCCGCTGGCCCTTGCCGTTCTTGATGATGTCGCGCAGGTTCTCGGCCTCGGCCTCGAGGTCGAAGGACTGCAGCCGCTTCTGGATGGCGGCCGCGCCCATCGAGCCCTTGAAGTAGATGCCGTAGCGGTCGACGAGCTGGCGGTAGAGCGACTCGTCGCCCTCGAGGTCGGCGACCTTGAGGTTCACGAAGCGGTCCCAGACCTGCTCGAGCCGCTCGATCTCGGCGTCGGCGCGCTTGCGGATCTGCGCCATCTCGCGCTCGGCGGAGTCGCGCACCTTGCGCCGGGCGTCGGACTTGGCGCCCTCGGCCTCGAGCTGCGCGAGGTCCTCCTCCAGCTTGCGCGCCCGCGCGTCGACGTCGACGTCGCGACGGTTCGCGATCTCCTTCTTCTCGAGGTCGATCTCGTTGCGCAGGTTCGGCAGGTCCTCGGTCCGGCCGTCCTCGTCGACCTCGGTGATCATGTAGGCCGCGAAGTAGATGACCTTCTCGAGGTCCTTCGGGGCGAGGTCGAGCAGGTAGCCGAGGCGCGACGGGACGCCCTTGAAGAACCAGATGTGCGTGACGGGCGCCGCGAGCTCGATGTGGCCCATGCGCTCACGACGGACCTTCGAGCGCGTCACCTCGACGCCGCAGCGCTCGCAGATGATGCCCTTGAAGCGCACGCGCTTGTACTTGCCGCAGTAGCACTCCCAGTCCCGGGTGGGGCCGAAGATCTTCTCGCAGAAGAGGCCGTCCTTCTCCGGCTTCAGCGTGCGGTAGTTGATGGTCTCGGGCTTCTTGACCTCGCCGTGGGACCAGGCGCGGATGTCCTCTGCCGTCGCGAGACCGATACGCAGCTCGTCGAAGACGTTGACGTCGAGCAAGGTGTCCTACTTCCTTCGAATGGTGTTCACCGGTGGCCGGTGGGCCGGAGGCCGACTCCTCCCCGCGCGCGCCGGCGGGCGCAGGCGGGGAGGGTCGGCGAGGTCAGATCTCCTCGATGCTCGAGGCGTTCGGACGGCGGGAGAGGTCGATGCCGAGCTCCTCGGCCGCCCGGTACACCTCGTCGTCGGACTCCTTCATGTCGATCGCCATGCCGTCGGAGGACAGGACCTCGACGTTCAGGCAGAGCGACTGCATCTCCTTGAGGAGCACCTTGAACGACTCCGGGATGCCCGAGTCGGGGATGTTCTCACCCTTGACGATGGCCTCGTAGACCTTCACGCGGCCGGGGACGTCGTCGGACTTGATGGTCAGCAGCTCCTGGAGGGTGTACGCGGCGCCGTACGCCTCGAGCGCCCACACCTCCATCTCGCCGAAGCGCTGGCCGCCGAACTGGGCCTTACCGCCCAGCGGCTGCTGCGTGATCATCGAGTACGGACCGGTCGACCGGGCGTGGATCTTGTCGTCCACCAGGTGGTGCAGCTTCAGGATGTACATGTAGCCCACGGCCACGGGCTCCGGGAACGGCTCGCCCGAGCGGCCGTCGAAGAGCCGGGCCTTGCCGGTCGCGCCGACCATGCGGTCGCCGTCCCGGTTCGTGTTGGTCACCGAGAGCAGGCCCGTGAGGACCGACTCCGGCACGCCGTCGAACACCGGGGTCGCGACGGGCGTCCCCGGCTCGCTGCGCACGGCGGCTGCCGGCACCTCGGCGAGCCACGCCGGCTTGCCCTCGACGTGCGCCACGTCCCAGCCCTGCTTGGCGACCCACCCGAGGTGGGTCTCGAGCACCTGGCCGACGTTCATGCGGCCAGGCACGCCGAGCGGGTTGAGCACGACGTCGACGGGGGTGCCGTCGGACAGGAACGGCATGTCCTCGACCGGGAGGATCTTGGAGATGACGCCCTTGTTGCCGTGGCGGCCGGCGAGCTTGTCGCCGTCGGTGATCTTGCGGCGCGCGGCGATGTAGACGCGGACCAGCTCGTTCACGCCGGCGGGCAGCTCGTCGCCGTCCTCGCGGTTGAACGTGCGGACCTCGATGACCGTGCCCGACTCGCCGTGCGGGACCTTGAGCGACGTGTCGCGCACCTCGCGCGCCTTCTCGCCGAAGATCGCGCGGAGCAGGCGCTCCTCGGGGGTCAGCTCGGTCTCGCCCTTGGGGGTGACCTTGCCGACCAGGATGTCGCCGGCCGAGACCTCGGCACCGATGCGGATGATGCCGCGCTCGTCCAGGTCCGCGAGGACCTCCTCGGAGACGTTCGGGATGTCCCGCGTGATCTCCTCGGGGCCGAGCTTGGTGTCGCGGGCGTCGACCTCGTGCTCCTCGATGTGGATCGAGGAGAAGACGTCGTCCTGCACCAGACGCTGGCTCAGGATGATCGCGTCCTCGTAGTTGTGGCCCTCCCACGACATGAACGCGACCAGCAGGTTGCGGCCGAGCGCGAGCTCGCCGTCGTCGGTCGCCGGACCGTCCGCGAGGACGGAGCCGACCTCGACCCGGTCGCCCTCGTCGGCCAGCACGCGCTGGTTGTACGAGGTGCCCTGGTTCGAGCGACGGAACTTCGCGACCCGGTAGGTCGTCGTCGTGCCGTCGTCGTTGGCGACCGTCACCAGGTCCGCGGAGACCTCGGTGACGACACCCGGCTTGGTGGCCACGACCACGTCGCCGGCGTCGACGGCGGCGCGCCGCTCCATGCCGGTGCCGACCAGCGGCGCCTCGGCCCGGACCAGCGGCACGGCCTGGCGCTGCATGTTCGCGCCCATGAGGGCCCGGTTCGCGTCGTCGTGCTCGAGGAACGGGATCATCGCGGTGCCGACGGAGACCATCTGGCGCGGCGAGACGTCCATGTAGTCGACCTGGTCGGCCGGGATCAGCTCGATCTCGCCGCCCTTGGTGCGGACCAGGACGCGGTCCTCGGCGAACATGCCCTTCTCGGTCAGCGGGGCGTTCGCCTGCGCGATGACGTAGTTGTCCTCGTCGTCGGCGGTCAGGTAGTGGACCTCGTCCGTGACGCGACCCTTGACGACCTTGCGGTACGGGGTCTCGACGAAGCCGAACGGGTTGATCCGGCCGTAGCTCGCGAGCGAGCCGATGAGGCCGATGTTCGGGCCTTCCGGCGTCTCGATCGGGCACATGCGGCCGTAGTGGGAGGTGTGCACGTCGCGCACCTCCATGCCGGCGCGGTCGCGCGACAGACCACCCGGGCCCAGCGCCGACAGGCGGCGCTTGTGGGTCAGGCCCGCGAGCGGGTTGTTCTGGTCCATGAACTGGCTGAGCTGGGAGGTCCCGAAGAACTCCTTGATGCTCGCCACCACGGGCCGGATGTTGATCAGGGTCTGCGGCGTGATCGCCTCGACGTCCTGGGTCGTCATCCGCTCGCGCACGACGCGCTCCATCCGGGACAGGCCCGTGCGGACCTGGTTCTGGATGAGCTCGCCGACGGCGCGGATGCGGCGGTTGCCGAAGTGGTCGATGTCGTCGGTCTCGACGCGCACGTCCACCGGCTCGCCGGCCCGGGTGCCCGGGAGCACCGCGACCTCGGCGTGCAGGGCCGCGAGGTAGCGGATGGTCGCCACGACGTCGGCGCGCGTGAGGACGGAGTCCGTGAGCGGCGAGTCCAGGCCGAGCTTCTTGTTCACCTTGTAGCGGCCGACCTTCGCCAGGTCGTAGCGCTTGGGGTTGAAGTAGAAGTTCTCCAGCAGCGCGCGGCCGGCCTCGATGGTCGGCGGCTCGCCCGGGCGGATCTTGCGGTAGATGTCGAGCAGCGCCTCGTCCTCGGTGTGGACGTGGTCCTTCTCGAGCGTCTCGAGCACGGCCGGGAAGTCGGCGAACTCCTCGCGGATCTCCGACTCGGTCATGCCGAGCGCCTTGAGGAAGACGGTCACCGACTGCTTGCGCTTGCGGTCGACCCGGACGCCGACGGCGTCGCGCTTGTCGATCTCGAACTCCAGCCAGGCGCCGCGGCTCGGGATGATCTTCGCGGTGAAGACGTCCTTGTCGGAGGTCTTGTCGGCGGTCCGCTCGAAGTAGACGCCCGGGGAGCGCACGAGCTGGCTGACGACGACGCGCTCGGTGCCGTTGATGATGAAGGTGCCGTGCTCGGTCATGAGCGGGAACTCGCCCATGAAGACCGTCTGGCTCTTGATCTCACCCGTCGTGTAGTTCACGAACTCCGCGGTGACGAACAGCGGCGCCGCGTAGGTGAAGTCCTTCTCCTTGCACTCGTCCGGCGTGTACTTCGGAGGCTCGAAGCGGTGGTCCCGGAAGGACAGGGACATCGAGCCGCCGAAGTCCTCGATCGGGGAGATCTCCTCGAAGATCTCCTCCAGACCCGAGGCCGTCGGGACGTCGTTTCGGCCGGCCTCGACCGCGGCGGCGACGCGGTCCTGCCAGGCCTGGTTGCCGAGAAGCCAGTCGAAGCTCTCCGTCTGGAGGCCGAGGAGGTCGGGGACCTCGAGGGGCTCGTGGATCTTGGCGAAGGAGATGCGGCGAGATGCTGTGCGGTTCGCGATGGCTTCGGCGGTCGGAGCAGACGGGGTGCGCGAGGCAGCCAAGAGGGGTCCTTCCCTGCGGATCGTGTGCACGCGCGCAGCGTTGTGGCCTACCCTGCTCATCTGCTCCGTGACGACCGTCGATCGTCACGAGCCCATGACGATCGATCCGGCACCCGGGCAGCGCTCGGGACCGTGGGGCGGATGAGGGGTACGGGCACAAGCCAGCGCAAAGCGCTAGCGTACTCATCTCCGCCAGCCCTGTCCAACGAGCCTCACCTTTGCTCACCGGTCACGGGCGCGTCGCCTTGACGGACGGCATCGGACGTCGCACCATCCGCGGCTCCGCGTGGCGAGTCCGTCCCTCCCGCTCCGGTCGGCGGCACGGGGCGCCAGGGACGCACGAAGGCCCGCCCCCGTCGCCGGGAGCGGGCCCTCGTCACGCGGCCGGAGCCGCGGGGTCACGCTGGGTCGTGCAGGTCAGGCAGACGTCACTTGAGGGTGACGGTCGCGCCGGCGCCCTCGAGCTGCGCCTTCGCCTTGTCGGCCGTCTCCTTGTTGACGCCCTCGAGGACGGGCTTCGGGGCGCCGTCGACCAGGTCCTTGGCCTCCTTGAGGCCGAGGCTGGTGAGGGCGCGCACCTCCTTGATGACCTGGATCTTCTTGTCGCCGGCGGCCTCGAGGACGACGTCGAACTCCGTCTTCTCCTCGACCTCCTCGGCGGCGGCGGCCGGGCCGGCCGCGGCGGCCACGGCCGCGACGGGCGCGGCGGCGGTGACCTCGAAGACCTCCTCGAACTTCTTCACGAAGTCCGAGAGCTCGATGAGGGTGAGCTCCTTGAAAGCGTCGATCAGCTCGTCGATGGTGAGCTTCGCCATGATGGCGGTCCTTTCAGTTGCCCTGCACGGACGGCAGGTGTCGGTGGTTGCAGACGCAGAGGGCCGTCAGGCCGCCTGCTCGGTGGCCCGCTTCTCGCGCAGGGCGTCGATGGTGCGAACGGCCTCGCCGGTCTTCGCGGTGAACATGTAGGCGGCCTGGAACAGCTTCGCCTTCATGGCGCCGGCCGCCTTGGCCAGCAGGACCTCACGCGACTCGAGGTCGGCGAGGGTCGAGATGTCCGCCGCGGTGACGATGCGGCCGTCGAGGACGCCGCCCTTCACCACGAGCTGGTTGTTGGCCTTGGCGAAGTCACGCAGGCTCTTCGCCACCGCCACCGGGTCACCGGTGACGAAGGCGATCGCGGACGGGCCGGTCAGCTGCGCGTCGAAGCCCTCGACACCAGCCTCACGGGCCGCGATGGCGGACAGCGTGTTCTTCACCACGGCGTAGGTGGCGTTGCCACCGAGGGCGCGGCGCAGCGTCTTCAGCTGCGCGACGCTCAGTCCGCGGTACTCGGTGAGCACGACCGCGTTCGCGGTACGGAACCGCTCGGTCAGCTCGGCGACCGCGGCTGCCTTGTCAGGCCTCGCCATGTCGATCCTTCCGGTAATGGTGCCGCCGGGCGTCCTACCGGGTCCTCACATGACGAGAGCCCCGGCGCAGGCGCGGGGCTCCGGGGGCGTCCGACGTCGTCGGGCACCTGTGAACTCTCGCCTGCGCGGGCCTCCGCCGGAGCGGGACTTCGGTCGCCCCCCGGAGGGGAGCGGACGACCTGCGGTCTTGGGCGTCGTCCAGGGTACGCGACGCGCGGGCCCCGCCCCAAATCGTCGCCGGCTTCGCGGCTGCCGCTCGAGTGGAACGCACCGGGAGCAGAACGTTCCACTCGGACGCGAAACCCTGCACCTTCGTTCCACTCGAGGAGTGGGGCCCGACGCGCGGAGGCCCGGACCGACGTGCGGTCCGGGCCTCCGTGGCGTGTCAGGCGAGGGGCGTCGTCAGGCGACGTCCTCCTCGGCCATGAGGTTGCGCGTGCGGTTCGGGTCGAGCGGGACGCTCGGGCCCATGCTCGAGGTCACGAAGGCCTTGAGCACGTAGCGGCCCTTCGACGCGGCCGGCTTGAGCCGGAGCACCTCCTCGAGCGCCGCGGAGTAGTTCTCGACCAGGGACTGGTCGTCGAACGACGCCTTGCCGATGATGAAGTGCAGGTTCGCGTGCTTGTCGACGCGGAACTCGATCTTGCCGCCCTTGATGTCCGTGACCGCCTTCGCGACGTCCATCGTGACCGTGCCGGTCTTGGGGTTCGGCATGAGGCCGCGCGGGCCGAGCACCTTGCCCAGGCGACCGACCTTGCCCATGAGGTCCGGCGTCGCGACCGCGGCGTCGAAGTCCGTGTAGCCCGCGGCGACCTTCTCGATGAGCTCGTCGCCGCCGACCTCGTCAGCACCCGCGGCGATGGCCTGCTCGGCCCTCTCGCCGACGGCGAAGACGAGCACGCGCGCCGTCTTGCCGGTGCCGTGCGGGAGGTTCACGGTGCCACGGACCATCTGGTCCGCCTTGCGCGGGTCGACACCGAGGCGGAAGGCCACCTCGATGGTCGCGTCGTACTTGGTCACCGACGTCGCCTTCGCGAGCCGGATCGCCTCGAGGGGCGCGTAGACCCGCGCGCGGTCGATCTTCTCCGCGGCGGCGCGGTACGCCTTGCTGCGCTGTGCCATCTGCTCTTCTCCTTGTTCTCAGCAGTCGTGGTCCGGGCCAGCGCCTGGCCCTGCCACTGCGTCCGGGCCGGTCAGCCCCGGACGGGGTGTCCTCAGCCCTGGACGGTGATGCCCATCGAGCGGGCCGTGCCCGCCACGATCTTCATCGCGGCCTCGATGTCGTTCGCGTTGAGGTCCTCGAGCTTCGTCTGGGCGATCTCGCGCACCTGGTCCTGCGTCAGCGACGCGACCTTGGTGGTGTGCGGGGTGGGCGAGCCCTTGGCCACGCCGGCCGCCTTCTTGATGAGCTCCGCCGCCGGCGGGGTCTTCGTGACGAAGGTGAACGAGCGGTCCTCGTAGACCGTGATCTCGACGGGGATGACGTTGCCCCGCTGCGACTCGGTCGCCGCGTTGTAGGCCTTGCAGAACTCCATGATGTTGACGCCGTGCTGACCAAGCGCCGGGCCGATCGGCGGGGCGGGGGTCGCCGCACCGGCGTTGATCTGGAGCTTGATCAGGCCGGCGACCTTCTTCTTCGGGGGCATGATGCCTTCCGTTCCGTTCGTGGGCCGACGCCGTGGGCGATGACCCGGTTGCAGTGCCCGGCCGCGGTCGCGGGCGGGCTGTCCGTCCGACTCAGATCTTGGCGACCTGGTTGAACGAGAGCTCGACCGGGGTCTCCCGGCCGAAGATCGAGACGAGCACCTTGAGCTTCTGCGCCTCGGCGTTGATCTCGGAGATCGTGGCCGGCAGCGTGTCGAACGGGCCGTCGGTGACCGTGACGGACTCGCCGACCGTGAAGTCGACGTCGATCGTCTTGGCGGCCGCGGCCTTCTGCGGGACGGCGGCCGGCGCGAGCGTCGGCGCGAGCATCGAGAAGACCTCGTCGAGCGTCAGCGGGACCGGCTGGTGGGTGTGCCCGACGAACCCGGTGACGCCGGGGGTGTGCCGGACGGCGCCCCACGACTCGTCGGTGAGATCCATCCGCACGAGGACGTAGCCCGGGATCCGCACCCGGCGCACGACCTTGCGCTGGGCGTTCTTGATCTCGACGACCTCTTCCATCGGGACCTCGACCTGGAAGATGAAGTCCTCCATGTTGAGGCTCTGGATGCGGTTCTCCAGGTTCGCCTTCACGCGGTTCTCGTAGCCCGCGTAGGAGTGGATGACGTACCAGTCGCCGGGCAGCCGGCGCAGCTTGGTCTTGAACTCCACGACCGGGTCCACGACCTCGTCGTCGACGTCGGCCACCTCGTCGGCAGCGGCGGCCGGGGCCTCGTCGGCCACGGGCGACTCGTCCACCGGCTCCGCGGTGGCGTCGGCGTCGGTCAGCGCCTCGTCCGCGCCGTCCTCGGGCAGCGTCGGGTCCTGCTCGAGCGGCTCCAGCGACTCCTGGGACACGAGGTGAACCTGCTTTCTGTCTGCTTGTCTGCGGTGGTCTTGCGGTGGGCGTTCGGTGGGCGTTCGGGTGTCGGGCGCCGGACGCGGCCGACGTCAGCCCCCGAACACCGTCCGCGTCAGCGAGCCCACGCCGAGGTCGACCAGGGTCACGAACGCCATCACGGCGGCGACGAACACGAGCACGGCCGTCGCGTAGCCGATGAGGTCGTTGCGGCTCGGCCGGACGACCTTCTTCAGCTCGGCGACCACCTGACGCACGAACCGGGCGAGCCGGCCGAAGACGCCGAGGTCCTCGGCGGCCTTCTTCCCACCGGGCCGCGGCGCAGGGCGCCGGGTGCTGTCGGCGCCCTGGGCGCCTGCCCGAGCGGAATCGCTCACGTCTCGTTCCCAACGTCGAAGTGTCGCCCGGACCGGGTCGCCGGGGCGAAGCCCCCGCCCGGCGGACGGATGCTCAACGCAGGGCAGGAGGGACTCGAACCCACAACCGCCGGTTTTGGAGACCGGTGCGCTGCCAATTGCGCCACTGCCCTTCAGGGACCCGCCGCCGCCGTCCCGGCGCACCTCAGAGGCGCGCCGAAGCATGGCGGACGGACCACCAGCGGTCGAGTGTACGGGGTCGCGGGCCGTGCGGTCGAACGGGCGCCGCGCGCTCCTCCACCCGAGCTGCGCCCGGGCCGACCCGGGCCGCCCGAGCCCACCCCGAGCCACCGCCCGAGGCGTGCCACGCCCGGTGCCCACGATGAGAACTCCCTCGGCAGGCCGCGGCCACTCTGTCAGGATTGCCGCGTGAGCCAGCCCACCGCCGCCGGCGTCCCGGCCCCCGCCCCTGCCCGCATCTCCCCGCGCATCGCGCAGATCGCGGAGTCGGCCACCCTCGCCGTCGACAGCAAGGCCAAGGCGCTCAAGGCCGCTGGCCGCCCGGTCATCGGGTTCGGGGCCGGCGAGCCGGACTTCCCGACGCCGCAGTACATCGTCGACGCCGCCGTCGCCGCGTGCTCCGACCCCGCGAACCACCGGTACACCCCGGCGGCCGGCCTGCCCGCCCTCCGCGAGGCCATCGCCGCCAAGACCCTGCGCGACTCCGGCTACCAGGTCTCGCCCGCCCAGGTCCTGGTGACCAACGGCGGCAAGCAGGCGGTCTACGAGGCGTTCGCGACCGTCGTCGGGCAGGGCGACGAGGTGCTGCTGCCGGCGCCCTACTGGACCACCTACCCCGAGTGCATCCGCCTCGCCGGCGGCGTGCCGGTCGAGGTGTTCGCGGGCGCCGACCAGGGGTACCTGGTCACCGTCGAGCAGCTCGAGGCCGCGCGCACCGAGCGCACCAAGGCGCTGCTGTTCTGCTCGCCGTCGAACCCGACGGGCGCCGTCTACTCGCGCGAGCAGACCGAGGCGATCGGCCGCTGGGCGCTCGAGCACGGCATCTGGGTCATCACCGACGAGATCTACGAGCACCTCACCTACGACGGCGTGTCCGCTACGCACATCGTCGAGGTCGTGCCGGAGCTCGCCGACACCTGCGTCGTCCTCAACGGCGTCGCCAAGACGTACGCGATGACCGGCTGGCGCGTGGGCTGGCTCATCGGGCCGGCCGACGTCGTCAAGGCCGCCACGAACCTGCAGTCGCACCTGTCGTCGAACGTGGCGAACGTCTCGCAGCGCGCGGCGATCGCTGCGGTCACCGGCGACCTCACCGCCGCCGCCGAGATGCGCGAGGCCTTCGACCGGCGCCGGCGCACCATCGTGGCGATGCTCAACGAGATCGAGGGCGTCGTGTGTCCGACGCCGCAGGGCGCGTTCTACGTCTACCCGAGCGTCGAGGGGATCCTCGGCAAGACGATCCGGGGGCGCACGCCCACGACGTCCGCCGAGCTCGCGGCGCTCATCCTCGAGGAGGCGGAGGTCGCCGTCGTGCCGGGCGAGGCGTTCGGGCCGAGCGGCTACCTGCGCCTGTCGTACGCGATGGGCGACGACGACATCGTCGAGGGCGTCGGGCGCCTCCAGCGGCTGCTGGCCGAGGCGCGCTAGCGACCGGTTGACGCCCGGGTCCACCGGTCGGTGGACGCCAGGTACCGACGGGCGGTGCTGTCGGCGGGGGCACCCCGCCGACCAGGCTGTGAGCCATGACCAGCACCGTCCTCGAGCCCGCGATCAACGTGCGGGACCTGCACAAGCGGTACGGCGACAAGCACGCCGTCGACGGCCTCGACCTCGTCGTCGAGCGCGGCGAGATCTTCGCCGTGCTCGGCCCGAACGGCGCCGGCAAGACCACGACCATCGAGATCCTCGAGGGCTTCCGCCACCGCGACAGCGGCTTGGTGCAGGTGCTCGGCGAGGACCCCGGCGACGCGGGCCGCGCGTGGCGCAACCGCATCGGCATCGTCCTGCAGTCCGCCAACGACCAGGCCGAGCTGACGGTCGCCGAGCTGGTCCGGCACTTCGCCCGGTACTACCCCGACCCGCGGGACCCCGACGAGCTCATCGCCGCCGTCGGCCTGAGCGAGAAGGCCGACACCCGGACGCGGCAGCTCTCGGGCGGCCAGCGCCGGCGGCTCGACGTGGCGCTGGGCATCGTGGGGCGGCCGGAGCTGCTCTTCCTCGACGAGCCGACCACGGGCTTCGACCCCGAGGCACGCCAGTCCTTCTGGGAGCTCGTCGAGGGCCTGCGCGACGGCGGCACGAGCATCCTCCTGACGACCCACTACATGGAGGAGGCCGAGCGCCTCGCCGACCGGTGCGCCGTCGTCAAGGACGGCCGCGTGGTCGCGCTCGACGCCCCCGCCCGCCTGGGCGACCGGGTCGCGCGCCGCGCCGTCGTGCGCTGGCTCGAGGACCGCGTCGTGCGCGAGCACGCGACCGACACCCCGACGGCGGTCGTCGGCTCGCTCGCGGCACGCTTCGCGCCCGGCGAGGTGCCGGGGCTGCAGGTGCTGCGCCCGACGCTCGAGCAGGTCTACCTCAGCCTCATCGCGGACGCGGACGGCCAGCACGCGCCGACGTCCGACCCGTCCCCCGCCGCCCTCACCGCGGCAGCGTCCGTGAAGGAGGCCGTCCGATGACCGCCGTGACCGTCCCCACCAGCCCGACCGTGCCCGCGTCCGGCCCGGCCGCGCGTGCGCCGCGCCTGCCGTCCGCGTTGTCGGTCGCCGGCGCCCGCACGGTGATCGAGCTCAAGCAGTTCTTCCGCGAGCGCGATGCCGTGATCTTCATCTTCGCCTACCCGATCATCATGCTGGCGATCTTCGCCACGGTCTTCGGGGACAGCGAGATCGACGCCGGGCCGGGGGCGGACCTCGACTTCGCGACCTACTTCCTGCCCGGGATGATCGCGACCGGCCTGCTGCTGTCCACGTTCCAGAACCTGGCGATCGGCATCGCCGAGGAGCGCGACGCCGGGGCCCTGAAGCGGCTGCGTGGGACGCCCATGCCGGCGTCGTCGTACTTCCTGGGCAAGGTCGGCTCGGTCCTGACGACGAGCGTCGTCCAGGTCGGCCTGCTGCTCGTCGTGGCCGCGACGATGTTCGGCGTCGACCTGCCGACGGAACCCGGCCGCTGGTGGACGTTCGCCTGGGTGATGGTCCTGGGCGTGGCGGCGGGCGCGATCTGCGGCGTCGGCTTCTCGTCGATCCCCCGGTCCGCACGGTCCGCGAGCGCCGTCGTCACGCCCGTGGTGCTGGTGCTGCAGTTCGTCTCCGGCGTCTTCTTCCAGTACGACTCCCTGCCGGGCTGGATGCAGGACGTGGCCGCCCTCTTCCCCCTGAAGTGGCTCGCCCAGGGCATGCGGTCGGTGTTCCTGCCCGACGAGGCGACGTCGCTGGAGCCGGTCGGCTCGTGGGAGCACGGCCGCACGGCGATCATCCTGGGCGCCTACCTCGTGGTCGGCCTCGTGGTCGCGCTGCGCACCTTCCGCTGGCGCCGGCGGGACGACGGCTGACCATGATGACGCACGGCCACGACGTCGGGGACGATGCGGGCATGGACCGCCAGCGCCGCAGCTACCCGTGGCCCGCCCTCCCGGCGACCGTGGTGCCGGGTGGTCCCGACTGGCGGAGCGACCGTGCCACGTTCTGGGCACGGTCGCTGCGCGGCTGGGACATCGCCTTCTACGCGCTGTGGGCGCTCGGGGTGGCGTCGTACCTGTTCGAGCGGCCGTCCACGGGGCCGGCCATGGGCCTGGCGCTGACGATGTTCGCGGCACTGCTGGCCGCGTACGTGGTCGTCGGACGGCGGGCGGCGACCACGGGGAGCCGCGCGCTCGCCCTGACGTACGTCGTCGTGATGATGGTGTGCGTCGGCGCCGTCGTGTCCGTGACCGAGACGGGAACGCTGCTGCTGTTCATCGCCTACAGCCAGGTCTGGTACTTCGCCGAGTCGCGCCGGCAGGGAGTCGTGCTCACCGTCGTCCTGACGAGCGTGGTCTTCGGCACCATCGCCGCCCAGTCGCCGTTCGACGACCTCGCCGAGGCCGCGCCCCTGATCACGCAGGCCGGGATCGCCATCGCGTTCTCGGTGCTCCTGGGCCTGTGGGTGACGCAGGTCGCGGAGCAGAGCGAGGACCGGGCCGAGCTGCTCGCCCGGCTCGAGGAGGCGCAGGCGGACGCGGCGGCGTCGCACCACGCGGCCGGCGTGCTCGCCGAGCGCGAGCGGATGGCGCGCGAGATCCACGACACCCTCGCGCAGGGCTTCACCAGCGTCGTCATGCTGGCGCAGACGGCCGCCGCCGACCTCCGGCGCGAGCGGCCGGACGACGCCGCACACCGCCTCGAGCTGATCGAGCGGACAGCGCGGGACAACCTCGCGGAGGCGCGCGCGCTCGTCGCCGCAGCGGCCCCGGTCGGCCTGGCCGAGTCGACGCTCACGGAGGCGCTCGAGCGGCTCGCCGTCCGGTTCGGCGAGGAGACCGGGATCCGGGTGCGCGTCGTGGCCGACGACGACGCGGTCGCGGACCTCGCCCGCGACCGCGAGGTGATCCTGCTGCGCGCCGCGCAGGAGGCCCTGTCGAACGTCCGGCGGCACGCGGGCGCCACGAGGGTCGACCTCGTACTCGGCCCCGCGCCCGACGGCGCCGCCATCGCCCTGGAGGTCGTCGACGACGGACGCGGCATGGCGCCGGCGGCCGTGGAAGGCTTCGGGCTGCGCGGCATGCGCGAGCGCGTCACCACGGGCGGCGGCGCGCTCGCGGTGACGAGCGACGTCGGCTCGGGGACGCGCGTCAAGGTGACGATGCCGGTCGGGGACGACCCCGACGCGGCGCCGGACGAGGGCGTCCCCGCCGGCGGGGACGCGGAGGAGGTGCGGTGAGCGTTCGGGTGCTGGTCGTCGACGACCACCCGGTGGTGCGGGCCGGCATCGTCGGCCTGCTGGCCGGCGAGACGGACCTCGACGTGGTCGGCGAGGCCGGCGACGGCGAGCAGGCCTGCGCGATGGCGGCCGACCTCACCCCCGACGTCGTGCTGATGGACCTGCGGATGCCCGTGCTCGACGGCGCGGCGGCGACCGAGCGGATCCTCGCCCGGGTGCCGACGTCGCGCGTCGTCGTGCTGACCACCTACGAGACCGACGCCGACATCCTGCGGGCGGTCGAGGCGGGGGCGACGGGCTACCTGCTCAAGGACACGCCGCGGGACGACCTGGTCGCGGCGGTGCGCGCGGTCGCGGCCGGCGAGACCGTGCTCTCGCCCTCGGTCGCCCGGCGGCTCGTCCACGGCGTGCGGACGGCCGGCGAGCGACTCACCCAGCGCGAGCTCGACGTGCTGCGCGCCGTCGCGCGCGGCGGCAGCAACGCGCAGATCGGCGCGGAGCTGTTCATCAGCGAGGCCACCGTGAAGACGCACCTGCTACGGATCTTCGCGAAGCTCGGTGTGGACGACCGGACGCGCGCGGTGACCGTGGCGCTCGAGCGCGGGATCCTCACGGCGCCCTGACGGGCCGCGCCGCGACGGCGGTAGCTCCGGGCGGTCAGCTCCGGGCGGTCAGCCGCCCCAGCCACCCCAGCCGCCCCAGGGACCCCCATCGCCCCAGCCGCCGCCGTCGCCCCAGCCGTCGCCCCAGCTACCCCAGCCGCCGCCGTGGTCACGGCCGTCCCGGTCGTCGGGGGGCTCCTCGT
>JAEZZV010000296.1 GCA_023418375.1 Actinomycetes bacterium
CAGCTCCCCTCGGGCCCCGGAGCCACCGGCGGAGCGCGCGCGGCGCTGGCGGCGCTCGCGGCCCGCGGGATCACGTGGCCCGCGCTGCCCGCCGTCTCCGGCCACCCCCGTCCGGCGGCGGTCCTGGTGCTGTTCGGGATCCTCGACGCCCGTCCTGCGGCCCACCCGTCCGCGGCGGTGCCCGCGGACCTGGACCTCCTCCTCGTCGGGCGGGCGACCTCGCTCGCCCACCACCCCGGCCAGGTCGCCTTCCCTGGCGGGCGCCTCGACCCCGACGACGACGGCCCGGCCGCGGCCGCCCTGCGCGAGGGTGCCGAGGAGACCGGGCTGGACCCTGCCGGCGTGGAGGTGCTCGGGACCCTTCCCGAGCTGCCGGTGCACGTGAGCAACCACGTCGTCGTGCCCGTGCTGGGCTGGTGGGCGACGCCGTCGCCGGTCGCCGTCGTCGACCACCAGGAGTCGGCGACGGTGTTCCGTGCCCCCGTGGCCGACCTCCTGGACCCCGCCAACCGGCGCACGGCCACGCTCCCTGCCCACGTGCTCGCCCGTCGTCCCCGGCCGCCGCGCGCGCAGGCGGGTCCGGCGTTCCTCGTCCCGGACGGCGACGGCACGCATCTCGTGTGGGGGTTCACGGCCCTCGTGCTGGACCGGCTGTTCGACGAGCTGGGATGGACGGAACCGTGGGACGCGACCCGCACGGTCGAAGTGCCCCTCTGAGAACGCTCCCGACCGACCCGCCACCACGTCGACGCGTAGAACGCCCGTGTGCCGGGCTGCATCCGCGCCCGCGAGTGCCTACGGTGCAGCCATGGCGGAGGAGTCGGGGGGCGCACATCGTCGCGGCTGGGGCGTGCTGGGGGTGCCGTCGAGCGCAGCGGCCCACTGGCCCGGGATCGAGAAGGCGCCCCGGGCGCTGCGCGAGGCCGGCCTGGTCGAGGCCATGCGCTCGGCCGGCCTGAGTGTCGTGGACCACGGCGACCGGCCCGAGGCGCGGTTCCGCGCCGTGCGCTCGGTGGACGAGCCCAACGACATCTCCCGGGTCGTGGACGTGGTCCGCGACGCCGCCGGCGCGATCGGCGAGATCGTCGCGGCCCGTCGCCGGCCGCTCGTCCTCGGCGGCGAGTGCACGCTCGCCCTCTCCCTGGTCAGCGCGTATGCGCGGGCCGGCCAGGACGTCGGGATCGTGTACGTCGACGGCGGGCAGGACCTCATGCTCCCCGCTGACCATCCCACCGAGCCGATCCTCGACTCGATGGGGATGGCGCACATGCTCGACCTGCCGGGCGCTGCCGACGCCCTCGCCGGCGTCGGCCCCCGGCGCCCGCTCCTGACGCCCGACCGGGTGTGCTTCTTCGGCTTCGACGACGCGGACGAGGACGTCCACGGGCTGGTGCCCTCGCTCCGGTTCACGGCCGCGCAGGTGACCGGCGACCCGGTGGGCACCGCGGTGCACGCCGCCGAGGCCGCGAGCACGACGGCGGACGGGTTCGTCATCCACCTGGACGTCGACGTGCTCGACTACCTGCTCCTGCCCGCGGCCGACGTGCCGCAGTACGGGCGCGGACTGCGGGTCTCCACGCTCGTGCAGTCCCTGGGCATCCTCGCCGCGCGCCCGGAGTTCGCCGGGATGACGCTGGTCGAGTTCAACCCGGACCACGCGGCCGGCGACGGCTCGACCGCCCGTGAGCTGGTGCGCGCCGTGGTCTCGATCCTGGCCCACGCGCCCCGCTGAGGAGGCGCGCGGTCGGTCGCCCGCCGACGGGTCGGCGTCAGGCGTCGTCGGCTCGCGGGTCGGCGACCCTGCCGGCGAAGAGCACGAGTCCGCTCGCCTCGTGCACGACCTGGTACTCGAAAGGCCGGTCGAACCGCACCTCGACCGGTGGCAGCATCGCGGCTGTCTCGCCGAGCACGATGGCCGTCACCGCCGCGGCGACGGTCCCCTTCTCCGCGACGGTGATCGTCGCACCCTGCGCGACATCGGTGACAGCCGCGTCCGGGAAGACGCCGTCGAGGTCCCCCCGAGGGTCCAGGAGCGAGCCGAGACCGAGGCCCGGCAGCGCGTCCTTCAGCGGCAGCGTGGTGTCGGTGGTCCAGCTGGGCAGGGTGAGGGCGAGCTCGCTCGTCGGGGCCGCAGCGAGGCCGCCGTGCACCCGCGACCAGGTCGCCGCGTCGAGGGCGCCGTCGTCGGGCAGCGCGAGACGCATGACGAAGCCCTCGGTGTAGGGCAGCTCGACGGCGACCCAGTCCTCGCTCGTCGCGTAGGGCACCGACGACACCTGGTGCATCAGCGGCACCTGGACAGTCGTGCCGTCGGCGACGGTGAAGGGCCCTTCGACCGTGTCCTCAGGGGCGAACGGCAGCGCCCAGCTGGCTCCGAACGTCACGGTGTCCATCAGCACGACCCTGGTCAGCGGGTCGATCTGCGCCGGGCACTCGTCGAGCAGGCCGCCGGTCTCCTCCGCCACCCACGCGTCGAGCGAGGGCTTGGCGTCGCCCGTGGCGAAGTCGACCTCGTAGACCTGCGCGTCGTGGTAAGCGCCGACGCGTTCGAGGAACTCCGCCTCGACCGGGAAGCCCCGTTGCAGGAACGCGCTGTCGGCGATGTGCAGCAACGGTGTCGCCGGAGGCTCCTCGGGGTCGATCCCGGCGACGTCGCCCTCGTACGTCGCCAGCAGCGCCCGCAGGTCGGCCACCGCCTGACTGCCGGCCAGTCCGGCCGCCACGTCGATCTCCTCGGCCGCGGTGCCCGTGGCGCCCTCGCGCAGCAGCGCGAGCGCGAGCTGCAGGCTCAACGGGGAGACGACGGCGTCCTGACCCGCAGGCGCCACGTCGAGCAGCGCGGTGGCCAGACGCACCGACGCGTCGACCATCGGCTCCCCCGCCTGGGCGTCCTGTGCCACGCCGACGAAGCGGGCGTCGGCCGCGAGCGGCTCCGGCACGACCCCGCGTCCGCCACCCCCGCATCCCCCCGCGGCGAGCAGCACCGTGACGGTCAGCGCCGCCGTCGTCAGCCTCGCCGCCCGGACCGCCGCCGTGCGCCCGATCCCGTGCACGATCGACTCCCTCCCGTGGTCCCCACCCTGGCTGTGTCCCCGGAACCCCGACGTTTGCAGGCGATCCGGCTCCATGATCGGGCCCCGGTCCGCACGCGGGCCCCCCGTAGGCTGCCGGGGTGACGACGCGACCGCTCCTCGTGCTCCAGCACGCGCCCTGGGAAGGGCCGGCGCTCGTCGCGCGCGCCCTCGCAGATCGCGCGCCGGACGTCGGCCTCGTCGTGCGCTCGGTCCTCGACGAGACCGCCCCGGACCTCCCGGAACCCTGCGACCTGGCCGGTCTCCTCGTCCTGGGAGGCCCCATGGGCGCCGACGACGACGCCCGCCACCCCGGGCTGGCGGCCGAGCGGAGGCTCCTGGCGCGCGCGGTCGAGGCCGACGTGCCGGTGCTCGGCGTCTGTCTCGGGATGCAGCTGCTCGCGCGGGCGCTCGGCGCGACCGTGCATCCCGGCCACGGCACCGAGATCGGGTTCGCGCCGATCGAGGTGGTTGGCGACGACCCGGTGCTGCGGCCGCTCGGGTCCGGCCCGACGGTCCTGCACTGGCACGACGACGCGGCGGACCTGCCCGCGGGCGCGACCCTGCTCGCGCGGTCCGGGCCGACCCCGGTCCAGGCGTTCCGCGCCGGCAGCGGCCTGGGCCTGCAGTTCCACCTCGAGCTCGACACCCCCGACCTGGACGCCTGGCTGGCGAGCCCGGCCGCGGCCGACCTCCCGCCGGGCGGGCCCGAGGAGCTGCGCACGGAGGCGGTGAGGGCGCTCGCGACCATCGTCCCCGCGGCCCTGGTCGGCCTCGCGGCGTTCGCCGACGCCGTCCGGGTGCGGGCGTGACCGTGGAGCCGGCGCGCGCGTCCGCCGTGCGCGCCCTGCTCGAACGCGTCCCGGGATGGGCCGCCCGGCGCCCGGACGTGGTCGCTGTCGGCCTGTGCGGCTCCTGGGCCGCGGCGCGGGCACGCGACGACTCCGACGTCGACCTCGTGGTGCTCACCACCCTCCGTTCGGGGCTCGCGGCGGACACCGCCTGGCTGGCCGACCTGTGCGGTGGTCCGGCGGCCGTCGCCGGCGTCCGCGGCCGGGGGCCGCACCTGACGGAGGTTCGGGCCGTCCTCACGGATGGCCTGGAGGTCGAGATCGGCCTGGCGGACCCGGGGTGGGCCGCCGCCGACCCCGTGGACCCCGGCACGGAGCGCGTCGTGACGGACGGCTGGGCGACGCTGTTCGACCCGGCGGACGCGCTCGGTCCGCTCACGCACGCCCTGCACCGACGACCGGCGGCGGACGTGGCCGTGAGCGCAGACCTGGTGCGACGCCTCCTGGCCCACCAGCACCCCGACCTCGCCGACCGTCCCGTCGTGCACGCGGACGGTGGCTGGGACAACGAGATGTTCCGCCTGGGCGACGACCTCGCGGTCCGCCTCCCCCGGCGCCGGGCTGCGCTCGCGCTCGCCGCGAACGAGCACCGCTGGCTGCCGGGCCTCGCGACGCTGGTGCGCCTGCGGGTGCCTGCGCCCCTCCGGGTCGGTCGTCCGACCGACGCCTACCCGTACCCGTGGGGTGTCGTGCCCTGGCTCGCGGGCACACCCGCCTGGCGGGAGCCCGTGGCCGGCCGGATCACCTGGGCGGCCGACCTCGCCGACGCCCTCGCCGACCTGCACGTGCCCGCGCCCGCCGACGCCCCGGTCAACCCGTTCCGCTCCGGGCCGCTCGCCGCCCGCGGCGACGCCGTCGGCCAACGGCTCGTCGTACCTCTCCCGGACCTCCCGGGCTTCCCCGACGCCGACGTCCTGGCCACCGTCTGGGCCGACGCTCTCGCGGCGGCGCCGCACACCGGCCCGGCGGTCTGGGTGCACGGCGACCCGCACCCCGCGAACCTGCTCGTCGACGCCGACCGCCTCGTGGCGCTCGTCGACTTCGGCGACCTCACGGCCGGAGATCCCGCCACCGACCTCGCCACGGCGTGGCTCACCTTCGACGCCGCCGGCCGCGACGCGTTCCGCTCCCGGCTCGCCGAGCGCGACGCGGTCGACGCCGCCACCTGGCGCCGAGCCCGGGGCTGGGCGCTGTCGATGGCCCTCGTGATGGTGCGCCGCGCGAGCGACCCGGCCATCGGCGGGATCGGACGGCACGCGCTCGGGCAGCTGGCCGCTGAGGCACGGGCGACCTGAGAGCGGGGCACGTCGAGGCGGGGCGCAGGTCGGCCGATGCCACCGCGTGGCTGGTGGACGACGCCGCCCGTGGCGCTGCTGACGATCGTCGTCGTCTGGGCGCGCGGAGCCGCCGTCCTCGCCGCGCTCTGCTGCCCGGGCTGCCGCTCGCTGCGCTCACCGCCGCGCTGCTCGGCTCCCGACCCGTCGATCCCGCTCGACCCGCGCGCCGGGTACGTCGGCGATTACCTCGCGGACCTCGAGACCGACCCGTAGGTGTGCACGCTCGTCCGCGAGCTCGACGCGGGCGACGACGCCGCCGTGTACTCGCTCGACGTCTGCTTCCCGGGATCGCGAGTGGCCGTCAGGACAGCCGTGTCCCGAAGGTCCCCGCCGTGACAGTGGCGTAGGACCGCCGGACGATCTCCTCCAGGACGGCAAGATCGACGTCGCCGAGGCGCTTGAGGTACAGGCACGCGGCGCCGAGCGTGTGCGGGCCGAGCCGCGCCAGCTCGTCCGCGTACGCCGTGAAGCCGTCGACGACGTACACCGTCGTGCTCGCCTTGCGCGGCGAGAACGAGGCCGCCGCCATCTCGCCCTCACGCCCGCTGGGGTAGCGGTAGTGGTACCGGCCGAAGCCCACGATCGACGGTCCCCACAGGCGTGCCGGCTGCCCCGTAGCCCGCTCCATGAGCGTGCGCAGGGCTACGGCGTCGCGCCGCCGGTCGTCGGGCTGCACAGCGGCCAGGAACGCGTCGACGTCGCCGTCGGTCTCCCTGGTCCTCGTCCCTGCCATGCGGCATCGTCCCCCCGGCGGCGGGGTGCGGTCCAGCCCTCGGCCGGACCGCCTCCTGCCTGCCTCAGACCAGCGAGCGCAGCACGTACTGCAGGATGCCGCCGTTGCGGTAGTAGTCGGCCTCGCCAGGGGTGTCGATGCGCACCACGGCGTCGAACTCCACGACGCCGCCGTCGGGCTTCTCGGCGGTCACGTGGACGGTCCGCGGGGTCGTGCCCTCGTTGAGGGCGGTGACCCCCGCGATCGTGAACGTCTCGGTGCCGTCCAGACCGAGGGAGTCCGCGGACTCCCCCGCCGGGAACTGCAGCGGCAGCACGCCCATGCCGATGAGGTTCGACCGGTGGATCCGCTCGAAGCTCTCCACAATGACCGCCCGGACCCCGAGCAGCGCCGTGCCCTTGGCCGCCCAGTCGCGCGAGGAGCCCGAGCCGTACTCCTTGCCGCCGAGGACGACGAGCGGCACGCCCGCGTCCTGATACGCCATGGCCGCGTCGTAGATGGACGTCTGCTCGCCGGTGAGGAGGTTGACGGTGTAGCCGCCCTCCACGCCGGGCACCAGCTGGTTGCGCAGGCGGATGTTCGCGAACGTGCCGCGGATCATCACCTCGTGGTTGCCGCGCCGTGAGCCGTAGGAGTTGAAGTCGCGGCGCTCGACGCCGTGCTCGGCCAGGTAACGCCCCGCGGGGCTGTCCGCCTTGATCGAGCCCGCCGGGCTGATGTGGTCGGTGGTGACCGAGTCGCCGAGCTTCGCGAGCACCCGGGCGCCGGAGATGTCGGTCACCGGCTGCGGCTCGCGGCCCATCCCCTCGAAGTACGGGGGCTTGCGCACGTACGTGGAGCCGGCGTCCCAGACGAAGGTGTCGCCCTGCGGCGTCGGCAGGGAGCGCCAGCGGTCGTCACCGGCGAACACGTCCGCGTAGTCCTTGGCGAACATGTCCCGGTCGATCGCCGAGTCGATGGTCTCCTGGACCTCGGCGGCCGTCGGCCAGATGTCGCGCAGGAAGACCGGGGCGCCGGACTCGTCGGTGCCGAGCGGCTCGGTCTCGAAGTCGGTGTCCATGGTGCCCGCGAGGGCGTAGGCGACCACCAGCGGCGGCGAGGCCAGGTAGTTCATCTTCACGTCGGGGTTGATCCGGCCCTCGAAGTTCCGGTTGCCGGACAGCACCGAGACGACCGCGAGGTCGTGGTCGTTGACCACGGCCGAGACCTCCTCGGGCAGCGGGCCCGAGTTGCCGATGCAGGTGGCACAGCCGTAGCCGACGAGGTGGAAGCCGAGCTTCTCCAGGTACGGCCAGAGCCCGGCCTTCTCGTAGTAGTCGGTGACGACCTTCGAGCCCGGCGCCATCGACGTCTTGACCCACGGCATGGCGACGAGGCCCCGCGCGACCGCGTTCTTCGCCAGCAGCGCGGCAGCGAGCATGACCTCCGGGTTGGAGGTGTTGGTGCACGACGTGATCGACGCGATGACCACGTGCCCGTGGTCGAGCTCGGTCGCGGTGCCGTCGGACAGCGTGACCGGCACACGACGGTGGGGACGGCGGGCCGCGTCGGCGCGACCGGCCCCGTGGGGCGCGCCGGACACGTCCGCGTGCTCCCCGGCCGCGATGGGGTCCGAGGCGGGGAACGTCTCGGCCACCGACTCGTCCAGGCCCGTCTCGGCCTCGGGGGCACCGTCGTCCACGTAGCCGCCGATGACCGCCGCGAACGCCTCCTTGGCCTCCGTGAGGGGGATCCGGTCCTGCGGCCGCTTGGGGCCGGCGATCGAGGGCACCACCGTCGACAGGTCGAGCTCGAGGTACTCGGAGTAGACGGGCTCGACGTACCCGGGGGCGGCCGGGTCGTGCCACAGGCCCTGCTCCTTCGCGTAGGCCTCGACGAGCGCGACGGCCGCCTCGTCGCGCCCGGTCAGCCGCAGGTAGTCGAGCGTGACGTCGTCGACCGGGAAGATCGCGCACGTCGAGCCGAACTCCGGGCTCATGTTGCCGATCGTCGCGCGGTTGGCCAGCGGAACCTGCCCCACGCCCTCGCCGTAGAACTCGACGAACTTGCCGACGACGCCGTGCCGGCGCAGCAGCTCGGTGATGGTCAGCACGACGTCGGTCGCCGTCACCCCGGACGGGATGGTCCCGGAGAGCTTGAAGCCGACGACGCGCGGGATGAGCATCGACACCGGCTGGCCGAGCATCGCGGCCTCGGCCTCGATGCCGCCCACGCCCCAGCCGAGGACGCCGAGGCCGTTGACCATCGTCGTGTGGGAGTCGGTGCCCACGCACGTGTCCGGGTAGGCACGGACCACGGTGCCGTCGGCGGTGTCCGCGGTGCGGGTCATCACGCCGCGCGCCAGGTACTCGAGGTTGACCTGGTGCACGATGCCCGTGCCCGGCGGCACCACGCGGAAGTCGTCGAACGCGGTCTGGCCCCAGCGCAGGAACTGGTACCGCTCGCGGTTGCGCTCGTACTCGAGCTCGACGTTGCGCTCGAAGGCATCCCGGCGCCCGGCGACGTCGATCTGCACCGAGTGGTCGATGACCAGCTCGGCGGGCGCGAGCGGGTTGATCCGCCCGGGGTCACCGCCGAGCTCGGCCACGGCCTCGCGCATCGTGGCCAGGTCGACGACGCAGGGCACACCGGTGAAGTCCTGCATGATCACGCGCGCGGGCGTGAACTGGATCTCGGTGCTCGGCTCGGCCGTGGGCTCCCACTGCGCGAAGGCGCGCACGTGATCCGCCGTGACGTTCGCGCCGTCCTCCGTGCGCAGCAGGTTCTCCGCGAGGACCTTGAGGCTGAACGGGAGCCGCTCGAGCCCCGGCACGGCCGACAGCCGGAAGACCTCGTAGCTCGTGTCGCCCACCCGGAGCACACCCTTGGCCCGGAACGTGTCCACGCTCACGTCGACTCCTTCTCTGCTCGGCTCCGCCGCGCCCACCGGCGCCCGGTCGATTTATCTTGACGTCAAGATACATGCTACCCGACGCGTGGGCGGACCGCTGTCCCAGATCGCCTCGTCGGCGACCGGCGCGCGAGCCGAGAGGCTACCGATCCCAGCACGCCCGGGGCGTCCACGTCCGGCATGCGCGCAGCCGTGGCCACCTGCCACAGCTCCTCGGCCGCCGCTCCCGCGGCCACCACCGAGGCAGCGGCGAGCGGCCCGCGCCGCCCCCACGCCGTCAGGCACACGAGGCCCAGCCCGGCGGCGACCCCCGCCGCCTTGTCCGACCAGGTGTGCAGCAGGACCGGTCTCCCCCACCGGACGGCGCCCGTCACCGCCGCGCCCGCCCGCACCACGGCGACCGCGGTGGCCGCGGGCACCAGGGAGCGCGACCGCCGGGGCTCGGCGCGCAGGCACGCGGCGACGAGGGCGCCGAGGAACGCCGCGTCGGCGACGGAGTCCATGCGGGCGCCCCGTGGAC
>JAEZZV010000297.1 GCA_023418375.1 Actinomycetes bacterium
CGACGACCGGGCCTGCCACCAGCCCGGGCAGGAGCGTGCGCAGCAGGCCGACGCTCGCCCGCACCTCCTCGGCGCGCACGAGGAACCGGGCGAGCACGTCGCCGTCGGTCCGCACCACCGGCTGCACGGCGGTCGTCGCCGCGCAGAACGGGTGGTCACGACGGGCGTCGACGTCGACGCCGCTGGCCCGGCCGACGTATCCCAGCACCCCGATCTCGCGCGCGTTCTCGGTCGCCAGCGTGGCGGTGCCGGTGAACCGGTCCACGACGACGCTGTTGCGCAGCGCCAGGTCCACGATCTCGGCGATCTCGTCGCCGATCCGCGCCACGCGCGCGACGTCGGGCACCGCGGCCAGCCGCGCCCCGCCGAGCACGACGCCGCCCCGCAGCAGGCGGTGCCCCGTCACCTCGTCGTTCAGCCGCAGGAGGCTCTCGCGCACCCGCTGGGCGTGGGTGTGCAGGACGCCGTAGCCGACGTCGTTGCACAGGGCGCCGATGTCGGCGACGTGGTTGTACAGGCGCTCGAGCTCGAGCAGCGCGGCCCGGGCGGCCTGCGCCCGCTCGGGCACCTGCCAGCCGAGCGCGTCCTCCACGGCGAGCGCGAACGCGGCGGCGTGGCCGGCGGTCGTGTCGCCGCTCACGCGCTCGGCGAGCCCGAGCGCCTCGTCGGGCGTCCGGCCCTCCGCGTGCTTCTCCAGGCCCTTGTGGGTGAACCACAGGCGCGCCTTGAGCTTGAGGATGGTCTCGCCGACGACCGAGAAGCGGAAGTGCCCGGGCTCGATCATCCCGGCGTGGATCGGGCCGACCGGGATCTCGTAGACGCCGCGGCCGTCCACGCGCACGAACGGGTAGGCGGCCTCGGGCGCGAACGGCGGCGGCGCACCCGCGTCGGAGCGCATCGGGTACCAGCCCGTCGGCCAGTGCGCGTGCCGCACCAGGCGCCGCGGCAGGGGGTGGTCGAGGGGCACGACGCCGTACAGGTCGCGGATCTCGCGCTCGAACCGACCGAGCGGGAACGACAACGCGGCCATGCTCGGGACCTGCGGCATCGCCCGGTCGGTGAGCAGCTCGAGCTCGACGCGGCGGTCGGGCCCGCCCGCGGTGAGCAGATAGACGATCCGGAACGCGTCGGGGTCCTCGTGCGCGGCGACGAGCGCGAGCCGGTGGCCGTCCGCGAGGAGCCGGGCGAGCTCGGCGGGCAGGTCGGCCGCCGTGACACGGGTGCGCGTGCGCGCTGGGCTCGCAGGGGTCGTCGCGCTCATCGGGTCCCCACGATCGTCGCCGCGGTCTCGAGCAGGCCGTCCAGCGGGGCGACGACGCCGATGACGACCAGGGCCACCAGCCCGACGACGAGCGGAGCGACCGGGACCGCCACGCGGCGTCCGCCCTCGGCGGCAGTCGCACCGTCGGGCGCCGCAGCCGCCGGCACCGCAGCTGCCGGCGCCGCACCCGCCGGGGCCGCACCCGCCGACGCCGGGATGGGGGCGCCCAAGAGCATGCCCGCGACCGGGCGCGCCACGGCGACGAAGACCACTAGCAGCAGCACCAGTGCGACGCCGATCACCCAGACCAACCCCTCGTCAGCGGCCGCACGGGCCAGCGCCAGCTCGCTCGCGAAGAGGCTGAACGGGGGCAGTCCGAGGAGCGCGGCGACACCGAGCCCGAAGACGCCCGCGAGCGCCGGCCGGCGCGTGAGCAGCCCACGCACGCCGGAGACCTGCGTGGTCCCGGTTTCGTGGAGGATCTCGCCCGACGCGCAGAACAGCACGGCCTTCGCAAGGCCGTGGCCGAGGACGTGCAGCAGCAGCGCGGCGATCGCCAGGCGCGTGCCGACGGCGATGCCGATCGTCACGAGACCCATGTGCTCGATGCTCGAGTACGCCAGCAGTCGCTTGTAGTCGCGCTGGACGATGAGGAGTGACGCCGCGAACGCGACCGAGGCGAGCCCGGCGACCAGCAGCAGCGTGCGCACGAAGTCGGGGTCGAGGGCCGCGACCACGATCACCCGGTAGCGCAGCAGCGCGTACGCCGCCACGGACAGCAGCACCCCTGACATCAGCGCGGACACCGGGGCCGGCGCCTGGCTGTGCGCGTCGGGGAGCCAGGAGTGCATCGGCACCAGGCCGACCTTCGTGCCGAAACCCAGCACGAGGAGCACGACGGCGATCCGCATCACCCCGGGGTCGAGCTCGCCGGCGCGGGTGACGAGGGCCGCCCAGTCGAGCGTTCCCTCCCCGCCGTCCGCGGTCCCGGTGTGCTGGGACGCGTAGTACACGAGCACGGTGCCGAGGTAGGCCAGCGCGATGCCGACCGAGCAGATGATCACGTACTTCCAGGTGGCCTCGACGGCCCGGCGCCCGCCGTGGTGCCCCACGAGGAACGCCGTGACGATCGTCGTGGCCTCCACCGCCGCCCACAGCACGCCGAGGTTGCTCGCGAGCACGGCCCCCGCCATCGTCGACACGAAGAGCGGGACGAGGATCTGGTAGCGGCGCGCGCCGCGGGCTGTGGTCCCGCCCGAGGCGAGCTCGCGGTCGACGTAGCCGACGCCGACCCACGTCGCGATGACCGAGACCACGCCGATGAGCAGGAGCATCACCGCGGTGAGCGCATCGGCGCGCAGGGTCCCGGCGAGCACGAGGACCTCGCCGTCGGCCGTCCGCACGGCCACGGCCGCGCCCACGGCGAGGACGACGACGGACCCGGCGACACCCGCCCACGCGACCCACCTGCGCCAGCCGAGCACGACGGCGGCGAGTGCGGCGACCGCGGGCGCGAGGACGGGGAGGAGGAGGGTGGCGGCCATCAGTCACGCAGCTCGTTCAACTCGTCGAGGTCGGTGCCACCGAAGGTCATGCGCATCCGCGCGGCGAGGATCTGGAGCACCAGCACGACCAGCAGCACGTCCAGCGACACCCCGAGCTCGACGACGAGGGGAACGCCGGACGCGGCGAGGAACGCCGTCGTGGTGATGCCGTTGTCGAGCAGCAGGAAGCCGACCACCTGCGACAACGCGCGCCGCCGCGTCACCAGCACGAAGAAGCCCAGGAGCACGACGGCGACCCCGACCGGCAGCGCGCGGGTCGCGGCCGACGGGGCGAGCGCGACCAGCGGCTGGCTCACCACGTAGGCGAGCAGCGTGAGGAGGGCCGCGGCCAGCAGGGAGGCCGCGACGTTGACGAGGGGCTCGGTCTCGCGGGCCTCGCCGCTGTCGGCGAGCACGCGGCGCAGGACGGCGGGGATCACGAACGACTTGAGCACCAGCACGCCGAGGGCCACGAGGTAGGGCTCGACGCCGCCCTCGCCGCCGGCGACGAGCGCCGCGAGCCCGGCGATGAAGACGCCCTGGAGGGCCAGCAGCCGCACGATCGAGGCGAGCTCGCGCCGCCACAGGATCAGGACGGCCGTGAGCAGGACGCCGCCGCACAGCAGGTCGAGCAGCTGGGCGGACGCGACGAGCGTGGCGCCGGCGGCGGTGGTCGCGGCGGCGGTGGTGGCGGCGGTGATCGCGGTGGTCATGGCGGCGCTCATGCGAGGAAGAAGGACGCGGTGACGGCGAGCAGGGCGAACAGCAGCGAGCCGGCGAGCAGCTCGGGCACGCGGAACAGGCGCAGCTTGGCCATGAACACCTCGAAGGCGGCGAGCGCGGCCCCGAGGACGCACACCTTGACCACGAGGGCGACGACGCCGAGGGCGAGCGCGCCCGGCGCGACCGTGGTGGCCACGCCCCACGGCACGAACAGGTTGACGCCGAGCCCCAGCAGGATCGCCAGGCGCGACCACGAGGCGAGCTCGACCATCGCGAGGTCCCGGCCGGAGTACTCCAGGACCATCGCCTCGTGGATCATCGTCAGCTCGAGGTGGGTGGACGGGTTGTCCACGGGCAGCCGCCCGGTCTCGGCCACGATGACGACGCCGAAGGCCACCGCCGCGAGCAGGCTCGCGGGCCAGAACAGCTGGCTGGGCGCGGCGAGCGTGCCCTCGACGATGTCCCCGAGGTCCGAGGAGCCGACCCGCACCGACAGCGCGAAGATCGCGAGCAGGATGGTCGGCTCGGCGAGCGCGAGCACCGTCACCTCACGGCTGGCACCCATGCCACCGAAGGCCGTGCCCGTGTCCAGGCCCGCGAGCGTGAGGGCCACCGTGCCGAGCATGAGCACCGCGACGACGGCGAACAGGTCGTCGGCGCCGGACACCGGCGTGATCGTCGTGACGAACGGGACGGCCGCGCCGAGCAGGACGACGGTCGCCATGAGCACGAGCGGCGCGGCGCGGAAGACCCAGCTGGCGCCGTCCGGGACGGTCGCCTCCTTGGTCATGAGCTTGCGCAGGTCGCGTGCGGGCTGCCCGACGCCGGGCCCTGCTCGGCCTTCCAGGCGCGCCCGGACCTGGCGCATGAGGCCGGTCAGGTACGGCGCACCGGCGACGACGACGAGCACCTGCACGAGCGACGCGACGACGGCGACCAGGATCTCTCCCGCGCTCATCCGGTCACCCCCGCCACGAGTAGGGCGACGAGCAGGCCGACGAAGCCGTACGCGAGGTACCGGTGCACGCTGCCGTCGGCGAGGCGCCGCGCCCAGCGGCCCCACGCCGTCGCGGCCACGAGCAACGGTGGGTAGAGGCGGGCCTCGAGCCGGTCGTCCACCCGCTGGCGGAACGTCACGGACTCGATGAGGTACCGCGACTCGGCGAGCGGGGTCACGTCGACGTCCTGCTCCGGCCGGAGCACGTCGTCGAACACCCGGGTGAGCGGCTCGGCGAACGAGGTCGCCGTGAACTCCTGGCGCGCGTCGCGCTCCTCCGCGCCGCAGCCCCACGCGGGGGCCACGCGCCGCGGGACGCCGCGGCTCGGGCGCCGGACGAGGGCGCCGACGCCCACCCCGGCGAGCACCAGCCCGATCGCGATGACCAGCGGCGACATCGAGCCGGCGATGCCGTTCAGGCGCAGGGTGACCGCGCTGTCGGCGAGCGGGTCGATGCTGCGGACCGCGGGCAGCACGCCGAGGACC
>JAEZZV010000149.1 GCA_023418375.1 Actinomycetes bacterium
CCGTCGTCGACGAGCGCGCCGTCACCGCCGGGAAGCGCCGCTCGGCGAACCACGTCCACCAGGCCATGAAGACCGCCGCGCTCGCCCGCGCCCGTACCACCCGCGGGAGGAGGTGACCCCCATGACCACCAACGCCACGCTCCAGCGCGACGACCCGGACTTCTGCCCGGCGTGCCTCGCTCGCATCCACCCCCACACCGGCGCCTGCCGCTGCTCCGACTGAACCACCCGAGAGGACGGCCCCGGTGCCCTTCTTCCAGATCGACGACCACCTGCACTCGAACCGCAAGGTCCGAGCGCTCGCGGGTCGCATGCTCGCCGGAGACCGTGATGGTCTGGCCGCGCTGGGCGTGTGGACCCTCGCGGGGTCGATGTCCCAGGACGTCGGCACCGACGGCGTCGTGTCGCTGCAGATGCTGATCTCCGTCGGCTACGACGCCGCCGCGCTCGCCGAGCTCGCCCGCCTGCTGGTGGACGCTGGGCTCTGGCACGCGGTCGGGCACGAGTGCACGCGGTGCGAGCCGGTGCCGACGGCGGACCCGACGTCCGGCCTGCCGATGGCGTGCTGGCGGTTCCACGACTGGTCGGCGCTGCGGTACGACACGGCCGAGCAGGTGCGCGAGGCGCGTGCGAAGCGCGGCGAGCTGCAGAACCCGTCGGTCGTGAACGCGGTGTGGTCACGCGACTGCGTCGACCCCGACGACGCGCTGCTGCGGCACCAGGCGGACTGCCGGTACTGCGGGACGCGCGTGAAGCGGCACGACCGGTCGTCGAAGGACGAGTCGGTGCGCGCGACGCTGGACCACGTCGACCCGGCGCAGGCCCGCGGCGTGCGGAACCTCGTGATCGCGTGCTTCGGCTGCAACCGCCGCAAGGGCCGCCGCACCCCGGCTGAGGCCGGCATGACCCTGCGCCCGGCTCCCCGGGTGCTGACCGAGGCCCAGGAGGCCGCTGAGGACGCCGCTGTCTCGCCGGGCACCACGCCCGCCGCTGGGACGCCGTCCACGCCCTCCACGCTCGTCAGCGCCCCGCGCGAGCCCCGCGAGGCCGCGCCTGGCGCTCGACCAGCCGACCGACCAGGCGGAGCTAGCAACCCGCCGAGCAACAGCTTGAGCAACTGCTTGAGCAACCCCCCGGAGGTGTCCTCGGGCGGGCGCGCGGGCGCGCGCACGGGTGTGCGTCCGGGTCAGGGTCAGGGACAGGGTGAGGGTCTGGGAGAGGGTGAGGGCTCCGGGTCAGCGCATGGGTCGCCCGCCTCGCCTGGCCGTGGTCGCCGCCGCCGTCGTGGACGTGGCAGCCGGAAGACCAACCCGCCGACCACCCAGCAGCCCGCACCCGCCCCCCAGCCGGACGCCGGCGATCACCCGCTCGTGCACGGCCCCGGCCGAGACGGCTCCCCGTGGTTCGGCTACCACGGCCCGCCCAACCCGCTCGGCGACGAGACCCACTGCCCCCGGCACCACCTGCCGGAGCCCTGCCGGCGCTGCGACGCCGAGTACCAGACCCAGGGAGACGCCCGATGACGACCCCCAGCCCGTGGACGTGCGAGGGGTGCGGCGTGGTGTACGTCGTCCCGCCGCTCGCCCGCTCCTGCGAGACCAACCACCAGACCATCACCGAGGGAGACGACCGATGAGCGCGACGACGGCCGTGTGCGGGATCTGCTGGACGACGGTCCCGTGCCTCTGCGGCGGGGTGCCCGCTGCCGAGCCGGCCGCCAGCACGGCGGTCGAGCCGACGCGACCACGCCCGCGCCGGGCGGTCCGCCGACGGGCCCTGTCGATCGAGCCTGTGGTGCGACCGCGTGCAGTCCTCGACCGGCACGAGGGGCGCCGGGAGTACCGCGAGTCGGTGGAGGACCTGGCGACCGCGGCCTCGGAGGTGCGCGACCTGCTGCCCGAGCTCGTGGCCCTGATCCCCGCCGCCGCGACCGCGCTGGACTCCGGGGCCGGGTCGCGCGGTGCGCGGGTGGCGGCGCCGATCCCGTGGAACGACGCCGCGGCGCTGGCGTACTTCACGATCCACGGCGACGCCCGCCGGTACGAGTCGCTGCTGACCCTGCGGCTGTACGGGCGCACGCAGTACCGCGCCGGCACCGACGAGGAGACCGTCGCGATCCTCGAGCGGCTCCCGCAGCTGATCCGGTACGGCCGCGACGTCGGCCTGTCGGACATGGACCTCGCCGACGTGACGCGGGACCTGCTGGCGTGGCCGCGTCAGCTGCGGGTGCTGCTGGGGTGCACGCGCCCGGGCGACGAGTCGACGACGCCGGTGCCAGGCCGCCCGTCGTGCCCGGAGTGCGGCACGACGCTGGTCTTGTCGGCGGGGTGGCGCGTGCTCGAGCAGGACTCGGTGCAGGCGATGTGCCGGCGGTGCCGCGGCGCGGACGGGCGCCTGCTCTCGTGGCCGGTGACGGAGTGGGTCGGGCACCTGCAGCATGACGAGCTCGTGTCGGCCGAGGACGCCCGGGCGCGGTACGGCGTCGCGACGTCGACGGTCAGGTCATGGAAGCGCCGTGGGCGGATCCACCACTACGGCGAGGACGAGCGCGGGCGGCACCTGTTCAGGGTGCGCGACGTGCTCGCGCTGCTCGACGCGCCCGCGCCGCCGCTCGACGGCGGGCCGCCGGACGCGGGTGCCGAGGACGCTCGGTCCGCGGAGCGCACGGTGCAGCTCCTCGACGGGCTGGTCGACCTGTGAGCGCCGGGGAGCAGCCCGGCGTCGGACACGGCGCGAGGCCGTGGCCGTTCTCGTGCCACGGCGTGCGGCACGCCGTCCCGTCTCTGGCGTGGCTGTGCGAGCTGCGCACGTCGCGCACCGATGGCCGCACGTAGACCGGCGTGCTTGCAGATCTCGCGTCGCTGGTGCAACATTGGGGCACCACACGTGTGCCTAGGCCCGGACCAGACGGTCCGGGCCTTCGTGCTTCCCGGGCAACGCACGGCCCGGGACGCAGGTCGCCCCGCAGCGCGCTGGCGTAGGCCGCGCGGGTGCGGGGCCAGCGAGGCCCCGGTCTCCGGGCGTCGTCGAACCGCCGAGCGACCCGGCGGCGCTGGCCCCCTCGATCACCCCCACCTGGCCCAGCGCACCCGGCACACGCACCGGATGGGCAGCCGACTGGATCGCCCCACGCCCGCGCCCGTGAGGGGGCAGCCGGCAGGGCGGCGACGGGAGCCG
>JAEZZV010000236.1 GCA_023418375.1 Actinomycetes bacterium
GGGCCCGGGCCCGGGCGGGCCCCCCCGCGCGCTCGTCCCGGCGGCGCCGGGTCGCTCGTGCCGGTGGCGTTGCCTCAGGCGTCGTCGGGGCGCTTCGGGCGGTCGCGCCAGAGCCAGGAGGCCCCGAGCGCGATGGCCCCGGCGCCCAGCGCCACGACGACCCAGGTGCCGATGATGGCCTCGCCCTTGGCGATGACGTCCCACTGCCAGCCGATGACGACCATGCCGACGAGGGCCAGCGCGCCGCCGGTCCACCACCAGCGCTCGGTCAGCGGCGTGGGGCCGCTGGGGGCGTCGTCGTCGGGGGCCGGGTCGGGGGAGCGGTCTGCCATGCGCACAGCCTGCCATGGGCACGGCCGGCGTCGGTTCAGCCGCCCACGCCGTGGCGGCCCCGGCGGCCAGGCCGGGAACGGCATGATGCCTCCATGACTGCCGCGATGGCCGGGCACGGCCGGATCAGCACGGGCACGCCGGGCCTGGACCAGGTCATCGACGGCCTGCGCCTCGGCGACAACGTCGTCTGGCAGGTGGACGCCGTCGCGGACTACCGCGAGGCGGTGGACGCCTTCGTCGCGCGGACGCTCGACGACGGGCGGCGCCTGGTCTACGTCCGGTTCGGCGACCACGAGCCGCTCGTCGCCGACCCGCGCGCCGTGCGCGTCGACGTCGACGCCTCCCAGGGCTTCGAGCGGTTCGCCTCGGACGTCCACGAGCTGATCGCGGGGGAGGGGGCAGGGGTCTTCTACGTCTTCGACGCCCTGACCGACCTGCTGCGGTACTGGCACTCCGACCTCATGATCGGCAACTTCTTCAAGGTCACCTGCCCGTTCCTGTACGAGCTCGACACGATCGCGTACTTCGCGCTCCGGCGCGACGAGCACACCTACGGCACCGTGGCGAGCATCCGGGAGACCACGCAGCTGCTGCTCGACCTCTACCGGATCGACGGCCGCACGTACGTGCACCCGCTCAAGGTCTGGCAGCGCTACTCGCCGACGATGTTCTTCCCGAACCTCATCACCGCCGAGGGCGCCGTCTGCATCACGGCGTCGGCCGACGCCGCCGAGCTGTTCTCCCGACTCCGGCGCCCGGGCGCGCGGCGGGACCCCTGGGCTGTGGCGTTCGACCGCGCGCGCGACGCGCTCGAGCTGCCGGACCACGCCCAGCACGCGGCGGCGCTGTCCCTCATGCAGATGGTCATCGGCGGCTCGTCGCGCATGTCCGAGCTCGCGGGGCGCTACTTCACGCTCGACGACCTGCTCACCATCGCGTCCCGGGAGGTCGGCACCGGCCTCATCGGCGGCAAGAGCGTCGGCATGCTCCTCGCCCGCCGCATCCTCGAGCACGACGGCGGCGCGCGCCTGGCGCGGTACCTCGAGCCGCACGACTCCTTCTACCTCGGCTCCGACGTCTTCTACACGTACATCGTGCAGAACGGCTGGTGGCCCATCCGTGCCCGGCAGCGCACGCGCGAGGGCTTCCACGCGCACGCTCCGGAGCTGCGCGAGAAGCTGCTGCACGGCGTCTTCCCCACGAACATCCGCGAGCAGTTCATGGAGATGCTCGAGTACTTCGGGCAGTCGCCGATCATCGTGCGGTCCAGCTCGCTGCTCGAGGACGACTTCGGCAACGCCTTCGCCGGCAAGTACGACAGCGTGTGGTGCGTCAACCAGGGCACCCCCGAAGAGCGGTACCGGGCGTTCGAGAACGCGGTGCGGCAGGTCTACGCGAGCGCGATGAGCGACGAGGCGCTCGACTACCGCGCCGCGCGGGGGCTCGTGGACCGCGACGAGCAGATGGCGATCCTCGTGCAGCGGGTCTCCGGGGACCAGCACGGGGAGGACTACTTCCCGCACCTGGCCGGCGTCGGGAACTCCCAGAACCTGTACATCTGGGACCCGTCGGTGGACGCCGACGCCGGCATGGTGCGCCTCGTCCTCGGGCTCGGGACGCGGGCGGTCGACCGGACCGTCGGGGACTACGCGAAGATCGTCTGCCTCGACGACCCGCTCCGGCTGCCGCCGATGAGCTACGGCGACGAGAAGAAGTACTCCCAGCGCGGGGTCGACGTCCTGTCCCTGCGCGAGAACCTCTGGCGCAGCCGTGGGCTGGAGGAGGTCCTGGCGGGGGACCTCAAGGCGGACCCGTCGCTCTTCGCGCGCATCGACGAGGCGGCCGCCGTCCGGGCACGGGAGCGGGGGCGGGGGGAGAGCCCGACGTCGCACGTCCTGGACTTCCGGCGCGTGCTGGGCGAGACGGAGCTCCCGGCGGTGCTCCGGGACGTCCTGGCGACCTTGTCGGGGGCCTATCAGCACCCGGTGGACGTCGAGTTCACGGTGAACTTCCGGGCGGACGGGTCGTTCAGCGTGAACGTGCTCCAGTGCCGCCCCCTGCAGACGCGCGGCGTCGGCGCCCCGGTGGCGATGCCGGCGGCCATCGACCCCGCGTCCTGCGTGTTCCTCAGCGAGGGCCGGTTCATGGGGGGCAACGTCCGCATCCCGCTCGACCGCGTGGTCGCCGTCCGCCCGGCCGAGTACCTCGACCTCGATCAGCGGGACCGCTACGAGGTGGCGCGGCACATCGGACGGCTCAACGCCGCTTTCCGCGGGGAGTCGGTGATGCTCCTGGGTCCGGGCCGCTGGGGGACGACCACGCCGGCGCTGGGGGTCCCCGTCAGGTTCGCGGAGATCTCCTCGGTCGCGGTGCTCGCGGAGTTCTCGGCGCCCGGGGCCGGGTTCATGCCGGAGCTGTCCTACGGCAGTCACTTCTTCCAGGACCTGGTCGAGGCGGGCATCTTCTACGTAGCGGTCTTCGACGGCGAACCGGGCGTCGCGTTCCACCCGGAGCGGATCTGGGACCGGCCGAACGAGCTCGCCGACGTCTCTCCGGCGAGCGCAGGGCTCGCGCACGTGCTGCACGTCGTCTCGACCCCCGGTCTCCAGGTGTCCTCGGACGTGGCGACGCAGCGTGTCGTCTGCCGTTGAGGTCCAGGGCCCGACGAGGCACCGACGCCCGCCCGGCTCGCGCTGCGATGATGGCCCCATGCGGGTGACGCGACTGGTCGAGGACGACTGGGACACGCTGCGCACCATCCGGCTGCGCTCGCTCACGGAGGACCACCCAGTGCTCGCGTCGCTCGACCGCGAGCGGGGCTTCACCGAGGCCCACTGGCGGATGCGGCTGCGGGGGAGCTCCTGGTTCGTGGCGACACAGGGGCGTCGGCCGGTGGGCCTGATCTCCCTGATCGAGGAGCCAGGTGCGCCTGCGCACGAGCGCCATGTGGTGGGCCTGTGGGTGGCCCCGGAGGCGCGGGCGACCGCCGCAGGCAAGGGCCTGCTGGGAGCGGCCGTCGACCGCGCCCGGACCGACGGCGCGGCGCTGCTCACGGCCTGGCTGCTCGACGGCGACGAGCCCGTCGAGGCGCTCCTGCGGGCCGCCGGCTTCGTGGCCTCGGGCGTGCGCACGCCGTTCCCGCGCGACCGGTCGCTCACCGAGGAGCGCTGGACCCGCGACCTGGCGGGACAGCGCCTGACCGTCCGCCGTCCGACGACACATTGACTTCCGTCGATATTTCGTGATGCTTGGAGCATGAGCATCGCAGCCGGCAGCGCAACCACGACAACCAGCCCCGACCCGAGCCGGGCGGAGACCGCGGGGGAGCGGACGCAGCTACCCATCGCCGACCTGTCGGTCTGCTGCGGTCCGGACGCGCAGGCCGCCGCCCTCAGCGCGCAGGAGGCGGAGCGGCTCGCCGCCGTCCTCAAGGCCGTGGCCGAACCCACCCGGCTCCGTCTGCTCTCGATGGTCGCGGCGAGCGAAGGCCAGGAGGCGTGCGTCTGCGACCTCACCGAACCGGTCGGCCTCTCGCAGCCGACCGTCTCGCACCACATGAAGGTCCTGGTCGACGCAGGCCTGCTGATCCGCGAGAAGCGCGGCGTCTGGGCCTACTACCGGCTCGTCCCGGAGCGACTGAGCGCGGTGGCCGCCGCCCTGATGCCCCGCGACTGAGGGCCCGGAGGGGAGGGGCGCTCCCGTCGTCAGGCCGGGCGGCGATCGCCGTTCTGTCATAACGTACATTATCGGCGAACCGCCGGTCGCGGGTCAGTTGTCAGCGTCGGTTGTCCGGGGGCCCGATGACGCTCGTGCGCCGGCCCCTCCGAACCGCAGCCCGTCGACCAGCACGCCCACCATCCGTCGGCTCTGCTCCGTGCCGTCGTCGCCCGGACCCGCCAGGCAGAGCCGGCTGACTGCCACCAGCAGCTCGTCGGCATCCATGTCGCCCCGGATCTCGCCGGCGGCGGCCGCCGCGTCCAGGAGTCCGCGCAGCGTCGGCGCGAGCCGTCCCGTGAAGTACGCGGGCAGCGCGTCGTAGGCGGGGTCGCCGGAGTGCAGCGCCGCCGCGAGGCCGCGCTTGGTGGCGACGAAGTCGGTGAACCGCAGCAGCCAGCGACGGAGCGCCTCGACAGGCTCGTACCCGGCCGCGAGGCTTTCGCCGGCGTCCGCACACGCATCCACCTCGCGCCGGAAGACCGCCTGGATCAGGTCGGAGCGCTTGGGGAAATGCCGATAGAGCGTGCCGATCCCGACGCCTGCCCGTCCCGCGATCTCGCGCATCGGCACGTCCACGCCCGACGACGCGAACGCCGCCTTCGCGGCCTCCAGCAGCGCGTCCACGTTGCGCGCGGCGTCCGCCCGCACCCGTCGTGGCGCGGGCCCCGCGACGCGTCCTTCCGACATGCCTCTGCTCCTCGTCGGCCGACGGCGTTTGCTAACCGGAACACGCGTCCGTATAGTTCCGGACGTACGTTCCGTCTAGCCGAACGGTACGCCCTCCGCCCCCGGGCGCCCGGCTGCCACGCCTGAAGGAGGCCACATGCAGTACAGAACCCTCGGTCGGACCGGCATCAAGGTCAGCCCCTACGCGCTCGGCGCGATGATGTTCGGTGCCGGCATCGGCAACCCCGACCACGACGAGTGCATCCGGATCATCCACCGCGCCCTCGACGCGGGGATCAACGTCGTGGACACCGCCGATGCCTACTCCCGCGGCGAGTCGGAGGTCGTCGTCGGCAAGGCGCTCAAGGGCCGTCGCGACGACGTCGTCCTCGCGACCAAGGCGCGCCTGCCGATGGGCGACGACCCGAACCAGCAGGGCGCCTCGCGGCGCTGGATCATGAGGGCCGTCGAGGACTCGCTGCGCCGTCTGCAGACGGACTACCTCGACCTGTACCAGATCCACCGTCCCGACCCCGACACGGACCTGGAGGAGACCCTCTCCGCGCTCTCGGACCTGGTCCGCAGCGGAAAGGTGCGCGCCATCGGGTCGTCCAAGCTCCCGGCGTCGGAGCTTGTGGAGGCCCAGTGGGTCGCCGAGCGGCGAGGGCTCGTCCGGTTCCGCACCGAGCAGTCGAGCTACTCGATCCTCGATCGCGGCATCGAGGCCGAGGTGCTGCCCGTCGCGCAGCGGTACGGCATGGGCGTGCTGGTCTGGAGCCCGCTCGCGAAGGGCATGCTCACGGGGCGTGTCCGCAAGGGCGAGCAGACCGACCTCCGGCGCGCCGGCCGGTTCTCCAGCCTCACCGACGAGAGCCGGCTGGACGCCGTCGAGCGGCTCGTCTCGCTGGCGGCCGACGCCGGACTTCCCATGACGCACCTGGCCTTGGCGTTCGCCATCGCGCACCCGGCGGTCAGCAGTGCACTCCTCGGGCCACGCACGATGGACCAGCTCGAGGACCTGCTTGCGGGGGTCGACGTCGCGCTCTCGGACGATCTCCTCGACCGGATCGACGCCATCGTGCCGCCTGGCACCGACGTGGGGGCGCCCGACGAGTCGGCCTATGTACCGCCTGCCCTCGCCCGGGCGGGGCTGCGGAGGCGCCCGCACGGCGACCGGTCCGCCGCTTGAGGACCACGGGGACGGGCCGGACGTCACCGGCCCGTCCCCCACTCCCCTGAGCGGTCCCCCGCTCAGTCCCCCACGTACGCGGCCAGGTGCTCGCCCGTGAGCGTGGACCGCGCCGCCACCAGCTCGGCCGGCGTGCCCTCGAAGACGATGCGACCGCCGTCGTGGCCTGCGCCGGGCCCGAGGTCGATGATCCAGTCCGCGTGGGCCATCACCGCCTGGTGGTGCTCGATGACGATGACCGTCTTGCCCGCGTCGACGAGCCGGTCCAGCAGGCCCAGGAGCTGCTCGACGTCGGCCAGGTGCAGGCCGTTCGTCGGCTCGTCGAGGACGTAGACGCCGCCCTTCTCGCCCATGCGCGTGGCGAGCTTCAGGCGTTGACGCTCGCCGCCGGACAGGGTCGTCAGCGGCTGGCCCAACGTGACGTAGCTCAGCCCGACGTCCGCCAGGCGCTGCAGGACCGCCGCGACCGCCGGCAGGCCGGCCTCGCCGTCACCGAAGAACGCGGACGCCTCGGACACCGGCATCGCCATCACCTGGCTGATGTCCTTGCCGGCGAGGTGGTACCCGAGGACCGAGGCGTCGAAACCCTTCCCCTCGCAGACCTCGCAGGTGCTCTCGAACGTCGCCATGAAACCCAGGTCCGTGACGACGACACCGGCGCCGTTGCAGACCGGGCACGCGCCCTCGGAGTTCGCGCTGAAGAGGGCCGGCTTCACCCCGTTGGCCTTGGCGAAAGCCTTGCGGACGGGCTCGAGGAGTCCCGTGTACGTCGCCGGGTTGCTGCGCCGCGAACCCCGGATCGCCGACTGGTCGATGGCCACCACGCCGTCCCGGCCGGCCACCGATCCGTGGATGAGCGAGCTCTTGCCCGACCCCGCCACGCCCGTGACCACGACGAGCACCCCGAGCGGCACGTCGACGTCGACGCCGCGCAGGTTGTGCGTGCTCGCGCCGCGGACCTCGAGCACGCCCGTGCCGGTGCGCACGACGGGCTTGAGGACGGCGCGGTCGTCCAGGTGCCTGCCCGTCAGGGTCCCGCTGGAGCGCAGCTCCGCCACGGAGCCTTCGAACACGACCTCTCCCCCGGCCGACCCGGCGCCCGGACCCAGGTCGACCACGTGGTCGGCGATGACGATCGCCTCGGGCTTGTGCTCGACCACGAGCACGGTGTTGCCCTTGTCGCGCAGCCGCAGGAGCAGGGTGTTCATCCGCGCGATGTCGTGCGGGTGCAGCCCGATCGTCGGCTCGTCGAAGACGTAGGTGACGTCCGTGAGCGACGAGCCGAGGTGGCGGATCATCTTGGTCCGCTGGGCCTCGCCGCCGGAGAGGGTGCCGGAGGGGCGGTCGAGCGAGAGGTACCCCAGCCCGATCTCGACGAACGAGTCGAGCAGGTGGACCAGGCCGCCGAGCAGCGGCCCCACCGAAGGCTCGTCCAGCTCGCGCACCCACGCGGCCAGGTCGGTGATCTGCATCGCGCACGCGTCGGCGATGCTGATGCCCCGGATCCTGCTCGAGCAGGCCGGCGCGGCCAGGCGCGTGCCCTCGCACTCCGGGCACGGCGCGAAGGTCACCGCACGCTCGACGAAGGCGCGGATGTGCGGCTGCATCGCGTCGACGTCCTTGGAGAGCATCGACTTGGTGACCTTCGGGACCAGGCCCTCGACGGTCATGTTCATGTTCTCGACCTTGACCTTGCGCGCCTCGGCGTGCAGGAAGGCGTGACGCTGCTCGGCGGTGAAGTCGCGCACCGGCACGTCCAGGGGCACCACGGCGCCGTAGATCTTCACGTACCAGCCGTCGGCGGTGTACCCGGGGACGCGGATCGCGCCGTCGAGCAGGGACCTGGAGTCGTCGACGAGCTCGGCGAGGTCGATGTCCGAGACGGATCCCATGCCCTCGCAGCGCGGGCACATGCCGCCCGTCATCGAGTACGTCCGGCTCTCCGCCGTCGCGTCCGCGCTCCGCGCGATCGTGACCTGGCCCGACCCGGTGACCGAGGGGACGTTGAACGAGAAGGCCTGGGGCGGTCCGACGTGCGGGTCGCCCAGGCGGCTGAAGAGGATCCGCAACAGGGCGTTCGCGTCGGTGACGGTGCCGACCGTCGACCGCACGTTCGCGCCCATCCGCTCCTGGTCGACGATGATCGCGGTCGTCAGGCCCTCGAGGACGTCGACGTCCGGCCGGGCGAGGGAGGGCATGAAGCCCTGCACGAAGGCGCTGTACGTCTCGTTGATCAGCCGCTGCGACTCCGCAGCGACGGTGTCGAAGACCAGCGAGCTCTTGCCCGACCCGGAGACCCCGGTGAAGACCGTGAGCCGGCGCTTGGGGATCTCGACGCTCACGTCCTTCAGGTTGTTCTCGCGCGCCCCCACCACCCGGATGACGTCGTGCGCGTCGGCCGGGCGCGGCGTCGGGGCCGCCGGCTCACGGGTGTCGGGCGTCATCGGCTCTCCCTGTCGGGCCGGGCCGCGCTCAACGCGGCTGCTGGATGCGGACCATGTTCCCGGCAGGGTCGCGGAAGGCGCAGTCGCGCACGCCGTACGGCTGGTCCGCCGGCTCCTGAGCGACCTCGGCCCCCGTCGCCTCGACCGCGGCGAACGCCCCGTCGACGTCCTGCGTCGCCAGGACGATGCTCGCGTAGCTGCCCTTCGCCATCAGCTCGGCGATGGTGCGACGCTCGTCGTCGGTCAGGCTCGGGTCGGCGGCCGGCGGGTGCAGCACGATCGACGTGTCGGGCTGTCCGGGCGGCCCGACGGTGAGCCACCGCATGTCGCCGTAGCCCACGTCCTGGCGGAGCTCGAAGCCGAGGACGTCGCGGTAGAAGGCCAGGGACGCCTCGGCGTCGCTGTGCGGGAGGAAGGTGTACTGGATGCTCAGGTTCATGTCGTTCACGCTAGGTCGCGCTCCTTCGAGGGTGCTTCTCGATTCCTGACCGGTCGGGACACCCGCTTGACGACGCACGAGGGCAGGGCCTGCACCGTCCCGGCCGCCGCCCGCTGCTCCTCCGCCCGCCGGTAGGCGCTCGGTGACACGCCGACGAGCTCCGTGAACCGGGTGCTGAAGGTGCCGAGCGACGAGCAGCCGACCGCGAAGCAGACCTCGGTCACCGTGAGGTCGCCCCGCCGCAGGAGCGCCATCGCACGTTCGATCCGCCGGGTCATGAGGTAGGCGTACGGCGACTCCCCGAAGGCCGCGCGGAACTCCCGGCTCAGATGACCCGCCGACATGTGGGCGCCCCGGGCAAGCGCGTCGACGTCCAGCGGCTGCGCGTAGTCGCGGTCGATGCGGTCGCGGACGCGCCTGAGCCGCGCGAGATCAGCCAGGCGATGCTCGGACACGGCCACGTCCAGGATCGTGCCACGACGCACGGACACTTGACACGGTCTCCGCCGGGCCTGTGCACCCGAGGGGCACGGCCGCCTCGCCCGACAGCCATCCCCTCCCCCGTGAACGTGCGCGCATCGTGGTGATGACGTCGCGCCCCTCTCCCGCGCAGGTCGAGACCACCCGCGGCGGCTCGTCGGACCCGACCGGCGCGCGATGAATCGATTCGAGACCACCGCGGCCGTGCGGCAGGATGCTCAGGTGCCACGCCTGCTCCTGGATCTCACCCCTCTGCGCGTGAGCGTCCCCTACCGGCGGATGTGGCTCGGCACCGCCGCCTCCGGCGTGGGCGGGGCCCTCACCGCCGTCGTCGTGGGTCTGCAGGTCTACGACCTCACCGGATCCACCGCCGGCGTGGGGCTCGTGGGGCTCGCCGCCCTCGTCCCGCTCGTGCTGATGGGCCTGTACGGCGGCGCGCTCGTCGACGCCCACGACCGCCGGCGGGTCATCCTGCTCACCGCGCTCGGGCAGCTCGCCTGTGCGGTCGCGCTCTCGGCCCAGGCGTTCGCCGGGCTCGACGACGTCCGGGTGCTCTACGTCCTCGTCGCGGTGCAGAGCGGTCTCGTCGGGGTCAACTCGCCCGCCCGGATGGCGATCGTCCCCCACCTGGTCGGCACCCGTCTCCTCCCGGCCGCCAACGCGCTCTCGAGCCTGTCCATGGGCATCGCGAGCACGGCCGGGCCCCTGCTGGCGGGCGTCCTCGTCGCGGGTCCTGGCTACGGTGCCACGTACGCCGTCGAGGCCGTGCTGCTGGTCGGCGCCCTCGCGGGGCTCGCCTCCCTGCCTCCGATGCCGCCGCAGGGCGACGTGCAGCGGCCCGGCCTGCGCAGCGTGCTGGAAGGCCTGCGGTACCTGCGCAAGCGGCCGAACGTGCGCGGCACCTTCGTCGTGGACCTGGCCGCGATGGTGCTGGCGATGCCGCGGGTGCTCTTCCCGGCGATCGGCGCGGCGCTCATCGGGGGCGGGGCCACCACGGTCGGGGTGCTCACGGCAGGCATCGCCGCGGGCGCCATCCTCGGGGGCCTCTTCTCAGGCCCGCTGGGGCGCGTGCGCCACCAGGGGCGGGCGGTGGTCGTCGCGGTCGTCGGCTGGGGCCTGGCCGTGGCGGCCTTCGGTGCCGTCGTGCTCGCCGCGCCCGGCCACGCCGCGGGGACGACGGCGCATGGCTCGCTGTGGCTCGCCACCGCCTGCATGGTCGTCGCCGGCTCGGCAGACACCGTGAGCGCGATCTTCCGCTCGACCATCCTCCAGGCCGCGACGCCCGACGCCCTCCGCGGGCGCCTCCAGGGCATCTTCATCGTCGTGGTCGCGGGCGGGCCGCGGCTCGGCGACGTCGTGCTGGGCGGTGCCGCCGAGGGCCTGGGCGAGGCGTGGGCGGCGATCGCCGGAGGCCTGGCCTGCGCCGCCGCCGTCGGAGCCTTCGCGCTGCTCCAGCCGCGCTTCCTCGCCTACGACGCCGAGGACCCGCGCCCGTAGCGCGTACGGCGTGCCGGCCCGACGCGTCGGGGCCGCGCTCCGGTTGCGGCCGGCCGCGCCGCACGGGACCGTTGGCCCGATGGACGCCGGGCATTTTTCACCCGCGACGTTCACCGGACCTTCACGCCGCGCCCGGAACACGGGCGCGCAGCACTGCGTTGTGCAGGTACGACGAGCGACCGGACCCGGGCTCGTCCCGTCACGAGGGGAGGACGCCATGGCGGATCGTTCGCTGCGCGGGACCCGCATCGGCGCGCACAGCATGGAGTCCGAGGAGGGCGTCGAGTTCGCCGAGCGGTTCGAGGCGTACTACGACTGCCCGAACGGCCACACCATCGTGCTGCCCTTCTCGGTCCAGGCCGACGTCCCGGTCGTGTGGGAGTGCCGCTGCGGTGCCGAGGCGCTGCTGCGCGACGCGAGCATGCCCGAGCCGAAGGCCACCAAGCCGCCGCGCACCCACTGGGACATGCTGCTCGAGCGCCGTACCGTCGGCGAGCTCGAGGAGCTGCTCACCGAGCGACTGGAGCTCCTCCGGGCCGGCAAGCTCCGCCGCTCGGCCTGACGCCACTGGCGCCCGGGCCGCGGCTCGCGCGGGCTAGCGACGTGGCCGTCGCCCTCGGGCGGCAGCCACAGCTGCGCCCACTCCCGTGCGCAGCTGGCCCCACCGGTGCGACACGCCCCAGCCGGTCACCCGCAGCAGGGCCTCCACGACGATCCGGTTGCTCATCTTCGACCGGCCCTGCTGGCGCTCCACGAACCGGATCGGGACCTCTCGGATGACCCCGCCCGCCAGGTGGACCCGCCACGCCATGTCGATCTGGAAGCAGTACCCCGCCGAGGCGACCTCCTCGAGGTGCAGCGCGGCAAGGGCCGGGGCGCGGTAGGCCCGGAACCCCGCAGTCGCGTCCCGAACCGGCAGCCCCAGCGCCAGCCGCGCGAACGTGTTCGCCCCACGGGAGAGCACCTCGCGGTGCCAGGGCCAGTTGACGACGCTCCCCCCGGGCACCCACCGCGAGCCGATCACGAGGTCGGCCGGTGCCGTGGACCCGCCCGCCGTGAGGTCGTCGAGCAGACGCGGCAGCTCCTCGGGCTGGTGCGACCCGTCCGCGTCCATCTCGACCACGACGGAGTAGCCGCGCTCCAGCGCCCAGCCGAACCCCGCGACGTAGGCCTTGCCCAGGCCCTGCTTCCCTGCACGGTGCAGCACGTGGACGGCGGGATCGGCCGACGCGGCCCGCTCGGCCAGGTCGCCCGTCCCATCGGGGCTCCCGTCGTCGACCACCAGGACGTCGGCCCCGGGGACCGCGGCCCGAAGCCGAGCGAGCGTCCCCGGCAGCGTCTGCGCCTCGTCGTACGTCGGGACGACGACCAGCACCTGTGTCATGCCGCGGTCACCAGCACCCTGTCGTCCCGGCGGACCCGGGCGGCGCCGGCCATCCCCGCCACGACCACCACGACTCCGAGCGCGCGGAAGCCCCACGTGAGCGCGTCCCCGAACCGCGTCGCCGGCGTCAGCGACGTCCGCAGCGGCAGGGCCGCGGCCATCTGCTGGGCCGTCCAGTGGTCGGTCCGCTCGAGCACGATGCCGGCCGGGTCGATGAGCGCGCTCACGCCCACCGTCGAGACCTGGACGGTCGCGCGGCCGTGCTCCATCGCCCGGATCCGGGACATCGCGAGCTGCTGCACCGACAGGTCCGTCCGGCCGAACGTCGCGTTGTTCGTCGGGATGACGATGAGCTCGGCGCCCTGCTGCACCGGGTCACGGATGATGTCGTCGTAGGCGACCTCGAAGCAGATGCCCACGCCGATGGTCACCGTGCGCTCCAGCCGCGGCACCGCGACGTCCAGCGCCCCCACGCTGGTTCCCGGGATCATGTCGGTCTGCACCCGGTCCACCGCGTCGGACACGGCACGCGCGAGGTCGCGCAGGGGGATGTACTCGGCGAACGGCGTGGGATGGAGCTTGTCGTAGCTCGCGCCGGGCCCGGTCACCGGGTCCCACAGCAGCGCACTGTTGAGCCGTCCGCCGGACTCCGGGTAGCGGTCGGTGCCGACGAGGATCGGCGCCCCGACGGCCTGCGCCGCCTGCGTGATCATCTGGGCGGCCTCGGCGTCGGCGCGCGGGTCGATGTCCGAGCTGTTCTCAGGCCACAGCACGAGGTCGAGCGGCGTGCCGGCGGACTGCGCCAGCTGCTCGGTCCCCGCGACGTGGTTGCGCAGCACCTCGCGCGCCTGTGAGAACGAGTCGAGGCCGCGGTCGGGCACGTTCCCCTGCACGGCCCCGACCTGGAGGCGTCCCGACTGCGGGGCGGAGCTCAGCGGGAGGAACAGGCCCGAGGCCACGACCGCCACCACCGCGAGCAGGACTCCGCTGGCGGCCCCGAGGTCGACGCGGCGCGCCGCCACGATGCCGAGCGCGAGCAACGCACCGGCGACGGCCACGAGGAACGAGACGGTCGGGACCCCGCCGGCCCAGGCCCACCGGCCGAGCGGTGAGTCCGCCTGCGCGAACGCGAGTCGACCCCACGGGAAGCCCCCGAAGGGCCACACCGAGCGCAGCTCCTCGACGGCCACCCACAGAACGGCGAAGACCGGGACCTGGAACCGCGCGGCACGCCAGATGACCTCGCCGCGCCGCGCCCAGGCCCAGGCCGCGGCGAAGAGGGCGACCAGCCCCGCCTCGGCCACGGCGAGAGCGAGCCAGGGCACGAGCCCGACCGCCGCCTCCACGAACGTCACGTGCGGCACGAAGAGCGCCAGCCCGAACACGAACCCGACGAGCAGGTTCCATCGCGCGCTGTCCCGGGCCAGCGCGAGGAACAGCAGCGCCAAGCCGACGACCGTCAGCGGCCACCACCCGAGCCCCGGGAAGCCGGCCTCGGTGGCGAGCCCTCCCCCGATGGCGAGCAGCAGGGTCGCGCGTCGCGACGGGACGGGCAGGGGCACCGGACGATCGTACGGTGCTCGCGGCGACGCCGCGGACACCGACCGACTGGCCCGCGCGTCCTTCGGACCGGTCGGGTGGAACCACCACGACCGTTGTCTACTGAACGCGCGAGCCCAGCCGGTGTCCCCCGGCAGGCGCGTCCGGAGCACCGGTCCGGCGCCGCCTGGACGCCGCGTCTGCGGGGAGGAACGAGGGGAAAACTACCCGTTCCCGCGGATCCGTCAAGGCTGCGTCGTCGCAGGTCAGCGCCGTTTTCGCAGGTCACGGGCCCGCTGGTCCGTTCAGGTGAAGGCGCGCCGTCCCGGCGTGTCGACGGCGTGTCGCTCAGGCCGTCTCGTCGTGCAGGACGATCCCGTCCCGCACTGTGCACAGACAATTCGGACACCTCTGTCCGTCGAGGTCGGGCAGAGGCATCGTCGACCCGCTCCCGCGCTCGCTTCCCACCGGGACCACGTCGCTCCAGACCGCGAACGTCGCCGGGCCGCCGGCGCGCAGCCCGCCGGGGTCGGC